>NZ_LR214972.1:600000-901941 GCF_900660515.1 Mycoplasmopsis bovirhinis | reverse complement strand
ATTTTCAATTTTTTCTTTAGCAATTAAATGCCATAATTTAAAAAAGTGTAAAACATATGAGTTAATATAAGGACCTTGGATAATATAATTAACATCAATTCAGTGACCATATTTTGGTGCTAAAGAAGCATATTCATCAGAAATATTATTCCCACCAGAAAAAACTTTCTTTGAATCAATAATAAAGAATTTTTGGTGATTACGTGTGAATGATGAAAAATTAATAAATGGATAATAAATTTTTCCAATAATTTTAATTTTTAATAAATTAGTTTTAATTAATTTATTAATATGCTTACGTTGCTTACCAATAGCCCCAAAATCATCTATTAATCACTTAATTTCAACACCTTCTTTTTGTTTTTGTTTTAAAATTTCGGTAATTTCTTTAGCTATTTCACTATTTTTAATAATATAAGTTACTATAAAAATACTTTTTGTAGCTTGTTTTAAGTTTTTAATTAATTTTTTATAAAATTCATATCCTTCAGTAACAATTTCAACATTAGCATCATACATTAATGTTTTCCGTTTTAAAATCATTTTTTGAATAACTGGGTTTGTTGAATCAATAATCGAAGCAGGAATATCTGAATAATATGATATTTTATATTCTGGCAATTTATCCAAAGTTTTAGCAAGCTTATTTTTTAAATCAAGTCCAAACACAAAGAAAATTACATGTCCAAAAATTGGCACAAATAAAACTAAGTAAAGTCAACTAAATTTAGCTTGGTTATTTCTATTTTGTGCATGAATAATAAATGTTGTTACAACATTTAAAATATAAATAAAAATAAGTAAAAGCCAAATTAGCTGGTAATGAATAAAGTTGGTTAATAGTATCATACCAGCAAAATAACTACCTGAAATAAATAATTGGATAATAAAGATCAAAATACGTTTGATCGTAAATTTTCTAGACATCAAAACCTTCTTAAATAATTATAGTTAAATTAAATTTTTATATGGTAAATTAATTTTTTTAATATGAATTTGCTCTGGTATTAAAATCTTAGTTAAATCCTGAAAAATTTGGTTAGCAAAAACTTCTTCAACAAGATGCGGAATTTCTATAATTTTAATACCAAGTTCTTGATAGTTAATTCATTCATTTCATTTTAAATCACTTGTAATTACTAAATCGATATTTAAACTTGCTTTAAGCTTATTAATATCAGTAATTGAACCTGAGCCAGCAAAAATAACTACTCTTTCAACTTGGTTTAACTTATTTAATTCAAAATTAGTTCTTATTGCATTTTTAATATTTAGCTGCTTAGCAATAAGCTCAACTAAATTCGCTTCTCTAGGATTATCAAAAACTACACCATAAAGAGTCGGAATCATCCTTAGTTTTTTTGCATTTAAACCAAGAGTTTTAAAGACTTGGTGCGAAGTTCCTAAAAAAGCAACATCATAATTTGTATGAAGTGAATAAACATTGATTTGATGTTCTTTTAATTTTTGATTTAAAACTCTTTTATAAGGAGCGTTTTGGTATTCGTTAATTCATGAATCACTAAAAATAAAAGGATGATGGGTTATAATTAAATTAGCTTTCTTGCTAATTGCATAATCTAAAACTTCTGTTGTTAAATCAATTGCTAAGATAATACTAGTTATTTTAGCTGAAAGTTTAAATTTTACATTTAAACCTGAATGATCTCAAGGCTCAGCATGTTTTAATGGATATAAATCTTCTAGATATCCAATTACATTTTTAACCGTCATAATTAATAAAAATCCTTTAAGATATGGCCGTATTTTGGATCATTACGTAATTTTTTTAAAATTTTATTTTCGATTTGTCTTATTCTTTCTTTAGAAACATTATTTCTTGCAGCAGCTAAAACTTCAAGACTATGCACTTTATATGGATTACCATTAGCATCTTCACCAATTCCATAACGTTTACAAATTAATTCTCTTTCATCAGAATCTAAACGTTCAAGCATTTTTTTTAAAATCACACTTAATTCTTCTTTAGCAGAATGATCAATTGGATTAACAATATTATCATCTTTAACAAAATCACTAAATTGTGAATCATTTTCTTTTCCAACTTGTTTATCTAAACTAATTGGATCAGCATTAATTTTACGAATGTATCTAACTTTATCGGTTGTAAAAGAACCCCCAATTCTTTCGGCTATTTCTTCATCAGAAGGTTCATATCCTAGTTCATGACTTAATTCACGTTCAGCTTTTGAAACACGATTAATTGTTTCAACCATATGAACTGGAACCCTAATAGTTCGAGCTTGGTCAGCAACAGCACGTGTAATTGCTTGGCGAATTCACCAAGTCGCATATGTAGAGAATTTAAATCCTTTAGTAATATCAAATTTTTGAGCTGCTTTAATAATCCCAGAATTACCTTCTGAAATTAAATCAATAAAAGATAAACCACGATTTTTATATTTTTTAGCGTTATTAATAACCAGTCTTAAATTACGGTTAATTAATGTATCTCTGGCTTTTTTGCCTCGGAAGCCTCCTTGCATCATGCGGTGAGCTAGTTCTTTTTCTTCAGATTCGCTAAGTAATTTTCCGTACTTACCAATTCACCTCATGTACCATTTCACAATATCATTAGTTTCAGTAAGTTTATTTGATAAATTATCAACTTTTTGTTCTTTTGCTTCTAGCATTCCATCATCTAGATCAAAATCATTTTCATCCTCAAATTCATCAAAATATGGCTCATCATCTTCTTCAAGTTCTTCTTTATCATCTTCATCTTCAAGATCATCTTCTGTGTCAACATAAATCTCTTCATCATCTTGATCATCTAAGATTTCTTTTTGCAAAACTTCTAGTTCTGTTTCAGATAATTCTGCATCACTTATTTCAAGCATAGAATCTTTAACTTGTTTTTTAGAGTTTGAATTAGCAACTTCTGACTCAAAATCAGTCAAATTAACATCATCTAAATCTCCTGAGTCTTGCTCAGGATTTAAAATTTTAAGCTCAATTAATTCGCTTAATAAATCATCCATTTCATCATCTTGGACTTCTAAATTTTGTTTCATGACAAAGTCCATAACTTGTTCTTGTGATAAAGTTTTAAGCTTTCTTTTTTTCATATCACTTTTCAACAAAGTAATAAATGCATTAAATTCTTTTTTCATATCTTCTCCTTTACAATTTAATTTCTTTAAATCTTTTTAATTCTTTAATTAAATTATTATAGTTTTTAATGCTAGGCGTAATATTAAATTTTTTGTTTTCAGTTTTATAAGACTCTAAGAGTTCTTTTATTAAGGGTGTTAAAGAAACCTTGCCATTAGATTCTTGCAAATTATGCATGATTTTATTAGTGTAAGTTAAATAAAATTTTTGTAAATCTAATTCAGAAAAATTTTGATTGTAAGATTTAATTAATTCAAAAACCTTGCGGTGCATTTGTTTTTGAATATTAAAAACTAAATCATTTTCAGAACCTAAATCTAAATCAAGATATTGAAATGTTTTAGTTTTTATATCATTATAAACATTAGCAAAATTTTCAGGTTTACAATACAAAATACTAGAATTATCTAACTCATAAAACCGCTTTGCAAATTCAGGTTTTAAAATAAAATAAATCAAAAATTTAATTCGAATGTTATTAGCCATAAAATCATTAAATTTTTGTTCATTTCTTTTTATTAGATTATCAATATTATAATTTTCGTAATACTGCTCAAAATCAAGTTGTGCAAAATTATTTAATTCCTTATGCATTAACTCGGTTTGATTTAAATTTTCCATTAAATCATAATTAAATTCATTTTTAAATTTAGTTGTAAAATAACTTTTTTGGTCATAGTTCATCAAAGTTAAATATTGTGAAATTTCTGAATTGAAATTTTTAAGATTCTTAAAATCTGCATTATTCCGAAGATTATTCAAATTAACATAATAATCGTATAAAAAATCGATAAATGACTTTTTTTGACTTAATAAATATCTTAAAGCATCAACTCCTTCAGAATTTAAAATTTCATCAGGATCTTTGTTATAAGAATTATAAGCAACAAATATTTCTTTAACTTTGTTTTTTAATAAAGTTTTAATTGATCTAACTGTAGCACTTTGGCCTGCTTGATCATTATCTAAAAATAAAGTAATTCTAAATTGCTTAATTAAAGCAACTTGTTGGTCTGTTAAGGCTGTACCCATCAAAGCAACTACATTTTCAATTTTTGCTTTATCAAAAGCGATAACATCCATAAAACCTTCAACTAAAATTAATTCTTTGGTGCTTTGGGCTGCAACTAAGGCATTATGAATGTTATATAAAATCTTTGATTTATTAAATAAAAATGTTTCAGGTGAATTAATATATTTTGGTTTTTGCTCTGGTTCTAATGATCGAGCACTAAAACCAACTATTTCATTAAATTCATTTTTGATCCCAAAAGTAATGCGGTTGCGGAAAATTTCATGTAAATTATTGTTAATAAGACCCGCTCTCAAAATTAAATCATTACTATAATTAACTGAATTATTTAAATAAGTTAATAATTCATCATAAGGAGCATAGCCAATACTAAATTTCTTACGAATCTCTGGATCAAAAATCCCCCTGGTTTTCAAATATTCTTGAGCTTTTAAATTACTAGTTACTTTAATTTTAAAAAATGAATTAGCAACATTCAAAAGCTCTAAAATTTGAGTTTCTTCTTCAGTTTTTGTTCTTAAATTAGTCTCTTTATTATTTGATAAATCTAAATTTAAAGAAAGCTCATTAGAAAAATATTCTAAGGTTTCAAGGTAGTTTTTATTAAGATGTTTTTTAATAAAAGTGATCACATTACCACTTTCACTACATGAAAAACATTTGTAAATTCCCTTAACACTTGAAACAGTAAAACTAGGATTAATATCTTGGTGAAATGGGCAAAGACCCAAATAATTATTTCCTTTTTTAGTTAAGGAAATAAAATTAGAAATAACTTGAACAATGTCAGTTTTTTCTAAAATTAGTTGATTAATTTCTTTAAAATCTATTTGTGTCATTTTAATTATAAGTATTTAAGTAAATCATTAAGTGAGATACGAATTTGTTGCATCGTATCTCTATTTCTTAAAGTAAAAGTATCATTTTCTAATGATTCATAGTCAATTGTTAAAGATCAATATGTTCCAATTGCATCTTGGCGGCGGTATCTTTTACCAATTGAACCAGTTTCATCGTAAACACATGAAATTCCTTTAGCAATTAAAAAGGACATAATTTCTTGTGCTTTATCACTTAGTTTTTTAACTAATGGTAAAATTGCAATTTTGTATGGTGCTATCTCTAGTGGAAATTTAAATAAAATTCTAGATTCTGTATCACTTATTTTTTCTTCATGATAAGTATCAACTAAAATTGCAAGCATTAAACGATCTAAACCAATACTTGGTTCAATAACATACGGAAATATTTTTTGATTAGTTTCTGGATCTAAGTATGCTAATAATTCTCCAGAAGCTTGTGAATGAGATTTTAAATCATAATCGCTGCGGTTAGCAACTCCTAATAATTCTCCTCATCCAAAAGGAAACTTAAATTCTAAATCAGTTGTGGCACTCGAATAATGTGCTAATTCTCCCGGATCATGGGCTCTAACTCTAAGATTTTCATCTATAAGACCGAGTTTTAAAACGAAATCTTTGCATTTATTAACGTAATAATCAAACCACTTTGGAGTATCTTTAGGCATAGTAAAAAATTCAAGTTCCATTTGTTCAAATTCTCTAGTTCGGAAAATAAAATTACCAGGTGTTACTTCATTACGAAAACTCTTTCCAATTTGACCAATTCCAAAAGGTAATTTAGCACGTGAAGAGCGTTGCACATTTTTAAAGTTAATAAAAATTCCTTGTGCTGTTTCAGGGCGTAAATAAATTTTGGACTTAGAACCTTCGACAATTCCTTGCTCAGTTTCAAACATTAAGTTAAATTCTCTAATCTCACTTCAATTCGTTTTTGATCCCTCGTATTCTAAAACATTCTTTGTTAAAAAATCTCTAATTTCTTCCTTACTCATTTTTTCAGGAATTAAATTAGGATCAAATTCTTGCAAGATTTTATCAGCACGATATCTTTTACCGTTAACTTTATTTTCAATTAGCGGGTCAGAAAAATTTGAAACATGACCACTAGTAACCCATACTTGTGGATTCATTAAAATTTTTGAATCAATTAAAAAATTATTTGCTTCTTTTAGAATAAATTCATTTTTTCAAGCCTGACGAATATTATCTTTTAAAAGAGCACCTAAAGGACCATAATCCCAAGTATTTGAAAGTCCCCCATAAATTTCACTTCCTTGGTATACAAATCCTGAAGATTTTAAATGATTTAAAAAAGCTTCATTAATTTTCTTAATATTTTGCATATTATCTTTATTTTACCAAAAAAGCTAAAAAATAAAAATTTTACTTCAAGTTTGTTTTAAATAAAAATTAACTTACAGTTAGCAAGTTTAAGAACAACTAAATATAAGTTACCAGTACATTAATCATAAAAATAAGAAATCAAATAGTCAGATTTAAAACATAAGGAAATGATGTTTTATAATAAAAACTATTATAATAATTTTCTTTCAATTCTTTTTGTTTATAATAAATATTTTTTTCACTTTGAGACATTTTTTCAAGTTTTTGTGCTTCAGAATTTTTAGTTAAATTTGCTTTAGTATTTTTTAAATTCCCCAAAGTTTTATTTAAAAGTCCAATTTTTAAACCAAAAGCTAAAAGAGAGCTAACAAAGTTAATTATTGTTGCTGTGCTTAAGGAATTAACAAATAAATATGATACTTTTGAATGTTGAATCAAAAAATCTATTAAAACTATTAGTCAATAAAAAATAATAAAAGAACATAAAATTAGGTAGGTTTTTTTAGACTTAAATTGGAATTTTAAGTATTCTTTGAAGATTTCTTTTTTTGTATATTGAAAGTTTCTTTTCACTTTGACTCCGTTTTAATTAGTTCTTTAATTTTTTCGCTAACAGCATGTTGCAATAATTTCAAAATTAATTTAATTATTAATTTTTTAGTTAAAGTTAGATTGTATTTAGTTTCTGTTTCTAATTTTAAGACTAATTGTCGTTGCATAAAATCATAAAAAATATAAATATAAAAAAGTTGCTTTTTATAAGTAAACGTTAGTTCTAATAAATCATGTTGTAAATTAGTTTTAAAATCATATTTTTTGATTTTAATTAGTTCTAATGATTTATAATATTTCTCATTTAAATTAAATAGTGAATCAATTTTTAAAGCTTCAAGGTAGGGAAAATTAAATGCTTTAGAATTAAGGATTATATTTTGGTTACTTTCAAGCATTTTCTTATACTTATAACCAAATAAATTATTATTATTTTTGTAATTAAAAAAGATATAGCAAAGCTTTAAAATAAAATCATAATTCGAATAAAAAAGTTTGTAATTTAAATTAGCGCTAAAACGGTTATTAGCAAAGCTTAAAAGTACATTTTGATGATCTAAATCAATCTTTAAATTTTGCTCATAATGAATTTTGAAATTAACTAATAAATTTAAAATATTTTTTGAGACATAAAAAGGTAAGTAAATTGAATTTAACCTTAAACTTGAATTATTTTTTCAAGTTAAAAAATAATAGTTAATAAATAAATAAACTAAGTCTTCTTCTCTTAGTAGTATATATCTATTCTTCCTTCAAGCATATATTTTAAGTTGATTAGCTTGATTTAAATAAATAATTAAATCTGTTTTATATTTGTTAAATCGTAATTCAAATTTACTAAAAAATAGTTTATTAGATAAAGTAAGATTGTGAGCAATAACTTTGTAACCAGAATTTTTTAATACTTTTCGTAAAATATATTTATCTAGCAAGTTGCTAGTAATAATGCTAATACGCAAGGTTTTATGTTGCGAGATATCTCCTTGATTTGACAAATGATTTAAGGTAAATTTATCACCATAAAATTTGATGATTTTATCAATATTAATAATTGTTGATTGGTTGCTTGGTGAAAGCATAATTAAAGATTTTATTTTAGGAAATTCATTAAGATAAAACTCGTATTCATCAACTGATAATTGTTGTTTTTCCTTAATTAATTTCATATAATATTTATCATTTCCTTTATTATAAGATAAAAAAATTCCATTTGGGATTCCAGTTAATTCAATAGTTTGATAAAATAAAAATTCGTTAATTTGGCTATAATTATGTACAAAAGTTTCAAAGCGAGCTTTATTTGCATATCTGACTAATAAATCTTTTAAGTTTGTTGACTTTGTTATTTCAAAATCAGTTGCAATTAAAATTTTTTTGTTTTTGGTATTGTTTATTTCTTTTAAAAAAATTGAGAAAATTGCTAAAAGAGAAAAAGGATTTAAATGATCTAATAAAAAATTATCCAAGCCATAAAATTCAAGACCATAAATAGTTCCTTGAGATTTTGAAACTAAATTATTAAAATCAATTTGGTTATTTTTCATTGCTAAATCAAAATCACTAATTTTGCAAATTGATTCATTGTTATATAAACTTCTTCAAACTTCAAATGTACTAAATGCCATAAAACCCCCAATTATTTTTTAGTATTTTACCAAATTTACAGTAAAATTCATATAATATTAAACATATCTTTTAATATAACTCAAAATATTTTAATCTAAGGAGAATTATGTCACTAAAAGCCGGAATTATTGGATTACCAAATGTTGGTAAAAGCACATTATTTAGTGCTTTAACAAAAAAACAAGTTGAATCTTCGAATTATGCTTTCACTACCATTGAACCAAATATCTCAAGTGTACCTTTAATTGATGAACGTTTGGAAAACATTGCTAAGTTAATCAATCCAGAGAAAATTGTTTGAGCTACTTTTGACTTTGTTGATATTGCTGGCTTAGTACAAGGCGCTTCAAAAGGAGAAGGTTTAGGTAATAAGTTTTTAGCTAACATTCGTGATGTTGATGCAATTATTCATGTTATTAGATGTTTTAATGATAAAGATATCTTGCATATTGCTAATTCAATTGACCCAGTTAGAGACAAAGAAGTAATTGACTACGAGTTAATGTTAGCTGATTTAGAAACTATTACTAATGTATTAAATCGAGTAGCTAAGAAAGCTAAATCAGGTGATAAAGATGCAATTATTGAGCAAAGTGCTGCTTTAAAAATTAAGGAAGCTTTAGAAAATAATATTCCAGCTAGAGAAATTAGTTTAGATGAAGCACAAGAGAAATTCATCAAAGGTTACCACCTATTAACATTTAAAAAAATGATCTACGTTGCTAATTTAAATAGTGAACAATTTTTAGATTATGAAAATGATCCTTTATATCGTAAACTAAAAAACTCTTTAAAAGAAAATGAAAAGTTACTTGCAATCTCAGCTGAGATCGAAGCTCAGCTAAGCCAAATTGAAGATCCTAAAGAGAAAAAAGAATTATTATTAATTTACAATATAGAACGTAGCGGATTAGACACTTTAACAAAAACAGCTTTTAATTTATTAGATTTAGAAACTTACTTTACCGCTGGTAAAATCGAAGCAAGAGCTTGAGTTTATAAAAAAGGTTGAAATGCTCCTAAATGTGCTGGAGTAATTCATAGTGATTTTGAGAAAAAATTCATTAAAGCTGAAGTTATAAGTTATGATAATTATATTAAGTATGGCGGTGAAGTAGCTGCAAAAAATGCTGGTAAAATGCGCCAAGAAGGTAAAACTTACATTATGAATGATGGTGATATTTGTCATTTTAAATTTGGTAAATAATTTTGTTTTAAACTAAAACCTCTCCAACTTTGGAGAGGTTTTAGTTTGGATAATGTTTTTATATTATTCATTTTATCATTTAGCAACTTTCGCGAAAAATTTGTTGTATTTTTTTGAATTATAAAAAGATATTAAGTAAAAATAACTTAATAGATAAGTTTGATTTTAATATCTATAAATCATTATTAGCTAAAAACATATATACATCTTGGCTAGATAAATACATTTATCAAATGATTCTTTTTAAAAATCTATTTAAAAACTCAAAATTATGTAATTATTTATACATAGAGAGAATATATTCATTAAATTAATCTTTTAGGATATTTTTATACAACTGATAACTTTTTTTATCATTTGGAAAACCTCCGAATAAAGTGAATTAAATGGATATATTATTAAATATTGTTGGTTTGTGTTTTTTAAATAAAAATCTTAAATTTTCACACCATGTATAAAAGTTTGAATTTTAGTAAAACTTCATTATAAATGTTGCTAGTTATTATTTTAGTTTTCTCAATAGTTAATTTTATTTGAGATTTAACAATTTTTCATATTAATCTATTGTTTCTAGGAAATGAAGATAAAGTTATTAATAGAATTCATAAAGATTAGGAAGATGTTAATTACTTGTTAATCTTCATCTCTTAACTATACTTTAAATTAATTAAATTTAAAATTTTTAAAAAAGTCTGGAAATTACCTATAAATATAAATATCATTATAAATTTAAACAGAAATTTCTTTTTATATTACGAAGCTAAATTACTACCAGGCAACTTTTTGCTTAACTAGACAACAATAATCTTCAATATTGATAATTTTCATGTATCATATTAAATATGATAAACCATAAATGAAAAATGATTTTATTAATTATTGTCTCATTCGGTTTGATTTTAATTAAATGAAAAAAAGTAAAACACCAGAAAAACACTTTTTATCAAGTTGAAAATCTGCCTTTTGATATTAATAAATTAATTAAATATTTAGGAAATAATAATTTTGTAGCTAAAGAATGTAAGCTTTCAAGAATTGAAATAGAAATTAAAGATCTAAATTTAGTTAACTTAGAAAAAATTAAAGCTTTAAAAGGAGTTAGTGGCCTTTTTGTAAAAAGTAATTTAATTTCAATTATTTTAGGTGTATATTCTAAAGCTACTTTTGCGGCTTTAACGAAACAAAAGTAAAGGATTAATATGAACACAATTGATATTAAATATAATACAATTTTAAATAATTTATTAGATGTTGAACCAGGAGATTCAGCAATTTTTACACGTAATAATAAAAAAGATTATTTAGATCTTAAAGATATGATTGATGAAAACCAATACCAAGAAATTATCAATAATGAATCTTTTAATATTTCACTATTAGATGGCGCATTATTAGCTTTAAAAAAAGAAGTTGAATTAGCTAATTCATTAGAAGAACTTAGTTTTATAACTAAAAGCAAAAATATTCGCCGGCTAAAATTCGAACGTTTTTTAAATGCTAAAACTAGTTTTGCAGAAATTAAGAAAAATGTTTTAAATATTATTCAGTTAAAAATTCAAAACTCTGTAACTATTTGAAAACAATTAGCTGTTAAAGCCCAGGAAAACTTAGAAGAAACTAATATTTGACCAATGCATATTGGGTTTTTATTTATTAGCTTAAGAATTGATGATAAGGTTATTTATGCTCCTTTATTTTTCAAAGAAGTAAGTATTAACTTTAAAAATGGAAAACCGTTTTTAACTAGTGAAGGAGATATTAAAACTAATGAAAAACTTTTATTCTTTTTTGACAATAAACAAATTTCATTACACCTTGATGCTGATTTACATGCTAATTCAATGAATTCATTAATTAGCATTTTAAAAAATGATTGGGAAAATTTATTTACCCTGCCAGAAAATATTTTTGATCATTTTACTAGTATGGGCGAAGCTGAAATTAAAAACGAAAACTTGGTCTTTCATCCTGGTGCTATTATTGGACTCTTTGAGCCTGTTGGCGGATACTCACGTACCAGGATGAAAGAAATCATTGAAAATAAAGAATTTGATGAAATTTTAAAAGTTGATTTTAATAAAAATATTTATCAAGAAACAATTACTAAAACAATCAATAATTCAAATTACACTATTTTTAAAATAACCCCTTCTAACCTTTCGCAAGATAAAGCAATTGTTTCAGCATTAAATCAAGATACGATTATTTGAGGTCCTCCAGGCACAGGTAAATCACAAACTATTGTTAATTTATTAACTAATATTTTAATTTACAATAAAAGTGCTATTGTTGCTTCGCAAAAAAAAGCAGCATTAGATGTTATTAAAGAAAGAATGGGAATTTTACAATCATTTTGTTTATTTAGTTTAAAGTCAAAAAACATCAATAAAAATCAGTTTTATGAGCCAATTATAAAATATCTTGAATTACTTGAAAATTTTAAAGAACCAATTACTCCTAGCCAAAGAACTCCGATAATAAGTTATAAAGAACAAAGGTATATTGAACTAATTAATGAGGTTTTAACTATTAAGAGTATTCAACCAATCTTAAGAGCTTACTATTATTTAGCTAAATACAAGCAAAATCCAAATTATCAATTAGATATTGAATTATTACTTAATTTACCTAATGATCTGTTATATCCAGAAACTAGTTATTCACATGGGCAAATTTTAGAATTACTTAAAAAAGAAAATAAAGTTAAATGGTTAACTTTTTTACCTAAGTTTCGCAAGGTAAAACAAGTAGCAGATAATATTGAAGCCCTTATACCGAAATTTGATGGTAGTTTGCAAGATTTAATTAATTTCTTTAATGAAGTGCTGCATGATTCATTAGATAAACAAGCAATTCAAAAATTAAGTGAAATTATAGAATTAACTAAAGAATTAAAATATGAGCAACATATTTGAGATCAAAAAATATTGCACAAAATAATTTTAGAAAGAATTTATAACAAAGTTGCAAAATTCAACCAAGCAGAAAGTAAAGAATACCAAGAATTTGCACAGCATGTAAGAATTAAAAACTTGCCACCTCAAAAATTCATGAAAAAATTTACTAAATTACTTAAAATTATTTACCCTATTATTATAGTTACTCCTGATACAGATTTATCTCATTGACAAAAACAAGAAATTGATTATGCTATCTTAGATGAATCAAGTCAAATATTTATTGAAAAAGGTTTACCAATACTTTATTTAGCTAAAACCAAGATTTTAGCAGGAGATCCAAAGCAAATGAGCCCAAGCAATTGATTTGGACGAAGAAGCACTGATGATAGTATTTTTGGTAAAGTTGAGTCAATTTTAGATTACGCTTCTTCCCTTAATTTAACTAAAATTTTGCTTGATAAAAATTACCGTTCAAATCATTCCGAATTAATGTCGTTTTCTTCAAAACATTTTTATAACTCTCAATTAGATGTTGTTGATACAAACGAAAACGCATTAAGTCAACCTTTAGAAGTATTCGAAGTGGAAGGTGAGTGAAAAGACCAAAAAAATGAAGTTGAAGCTTTAAAAGTTATTGAAGTTTTAAAAGCTAATTTAGATAAATACAATAAAATCATTATTTTAGCTTTTAACATTCAACAAAGCGATTATATTAATTCCCTTATCATTAATAAATATCCTGAATTATATGATGCAATAACTCAAAACAAAATCATGATTCGAAATGTTGAAAACATTCAAGGTCATGAAGCTGATTTAGTGATTACCACTGTTTCGTATGATAAATTTACTAGGTTTTCTTCAACTGCTATTTGTAAACCAAATAGTGGTAAAAACACTTTAAATGTTGCAATTACTCGTGCCAAAGATAAAATGATTATAATTAAAACAGTTAAAGCTATTGATATTAAATTAACAGAAAATAATTCTGAAGATTTAGAAATCTTCAAAGCTTGATTACAATTTTTAGAAAAATCTGATTTAGAAAGAAAACAGGATGTTTATGATTCATTGAACCAAGAAGTTGATGAATTTAGTGATTTAACTTTATTTAACTTAAGAAAACATAAACAGAAAAAGATAACTAATGCAGAAAATGCAAAATGATTTATCGATTTTGTCATTAATTGTATTCAAAATGCAGTTAGTGGGCAAAGTCAATATGAAATTTTTGAAAATTATATTATTGGTTCATTAAATATTGATTTAGTAATTACTAAAAATCAAAAACCATATAAAGCTATTATCTTTGATTCATTTAATTATTTAAATAATGAAAGCTATATGGCTATTCGAGATAAATATCGCTTCTTGAAATCAAAAAAGTATGATGTTGAAATTATATCCCCAATTTCTTGAATTCACCAACAAAGAGAACTAGAAACTTGGTTTAAAACTGAAAACATTCAAGAGCAACAAAATCTAATCATTCAACCTTCATTAACTTATATTTTAAATAAAGGTGATTTAAATTATTTTTTGAAAAATAAAGATGAACAAAAAACTAAATCACCAAAAGAAGTAATTGTAGATCCTATGGTTCAAGAAAAAAATAAAGACTATCAGCAGTTGCAAAATACTATAGAAATTAATTCTAACCAGAAATCTGTTGAAGTTAATGTAGAATTAAAAAAAACAAAACAAAAAACTTTGCAAGATAAAAGTTTTGTTACAAAAGAATCAAGGCATAAACAAGAATTAATAGATGAAGATTTTGATGAATTTCAAAGCGAGTCACAAGAAACTACTAATCTTTCAGAAATTTCAACAAATATTCAAGATGAAGATTTTGAGTATTTTGATTTTAGCTATGAAGATGATCTTTTAACTAAAGAAAAAGATCATAAAATTGAACTAGAAACTAATGATTCACCAATTATCGAAGATGAATTACAAAAAGAATTAAATGCCATTATTAATAATTCAAATTACAAAGAAAAGGAACAAAAAAATCATGATAATACTTGCAAATAATTACCAGAAAATTTTTCTTAAAAATAATTAGCATGGCTAATGATTATAACACTTTAGGTTTAGAAGATCTACTAAACTTCCTGTCTAAAAAAATTAAGAAAAATATTATCATGCATTTATTTACTTGTCATGAAACTGAATGTGATGTTATGATGATTGTTAATGCTTTAAATGCTAAACAAGCAAATATTTCAAAACATTTAAATGATTTAAAGAAAGCAAATATTATTGATGCTAATAAGCAAGGACTTTATTCATATTATTATTTAACTAGTGAATTTTTAAAGAAATATAAACCACTTTTAAAAGCTATATACTTAATTGATAAAGAAAGAATTTATGAATGTGAGTGCATTAGAGATGGACACCAACATGAATACTAAACCAAAGATCAAAATATGGCATTTTACTAAGGGATTAAGGTTCTTAATTTTATTAACAATTATCTTTATTGGCGGACAAATCTTTTTAGAAGTTATGACACCAAGGTACGTACAAAATATTATTAATGTAATTTCGTTAGATAAGTGAGAAAGTAATTTAACTAGGCAACAAGCAATTTACCATAATGCTGGATATTTATTTTTATTTATTCTTTTAACCTTAGTAATTTCAGTCTTTGTTCAAATTTTCTTAATTTCTAAAATTTCAACAGAATTTTCAATTAACATTAAAAATAAATTATTTGAGCAAATCCAAAATTTCTCACCCCAGGATTTAAACCATTATTCAGTTGGAACTGTATTGAACCGTTTAAATAATGATGTTGGGTCAATGGAACGTACTTTGTCTTTAAGTGTCACTTCAATTGTTCGTTCAGTCTTTATGTTCTCAAGTGCCTTATATTTTTCATTAAATGAATCAAGGCAATTATCATACGTTTTTTTAATCTCAATTCCAATTTGTTTTGTAATGTTTGGAATAATTTTTGTGGTGCGCAAGACTGTAAAAAAACTTTTTCGATACAATGATGAATTTAACCAAAAATTACAAGAAAATTTACATTCAATAAAAACAATTAAAGCTAATGTTACAGAAGAATATGAATATCAAAAAATCAAAAAACATACTGCTAAATTAACTAAATCAAATTTAAAAATAGTTTTAGCTAATTCACTTGGTGAATCTGCATTTATGAGTGTTATTTATATCTCCTTAATCCTTTTAGCTACAATTGGAGTAAACTTATTTTTAGAAGATAAAATTGATGTCGGACACATTGTTTTATTTGGAACTTATATTTGAATGATCACAGCTTCATTTTTAGGAATTTTACATATTAGCTATAATATTTTTATTGCAATTCCAAGTTCAAAACGTTTAAAAGAAATATTAAATCATGAAGTTAAAATTACTAATATTCCTAATGCAATTAAAGACTTTGAAATTCAAAAAATCGAATTTAAAAATGTTAGTTTTAAATATGATAAAAATCCACAAAATACTTTATCAAATTTAAACTTTGTAATTGATAAAAATACTTCTTTAGGTATTATTGGACAAACTGGTGAAGGTAAAAGTACCCTAGTAAATCTCTTAGCTAGATTTTATGATGTCACTGAAGGGGAAATTTTAATTAACGATATTAATATTAAACAATATGATCTAGATACATTGCGCCAAAAAATTTCAATTGTTTTCCAAGAAAATATCTTATTTTCTGGCACAATTCGTTCAAACTTTAAATTAGTTAAACATGATGCAAATGATCAAGAAATTTACCAAGTATTACAAAAAGCACAAATTTACGATTTTATATATAATAGCCCTGATCAATTAGAAACAAAAGTAAATCAAAAAGGGTCTAATTTTTCAGGAGGGCAAAGACAAAGATTAGCAATTGCAAGAGCTTTAATAAAAGATCCAAATTTACTAATTTTAGACGATGCTACAAGTGCTTTAGATTTTAAAACTGAGCAGCAAGTTAAAGATACTTTAAGACAAATTAATCATAGTATTAAAATCATCATTTCACAAAAAATTAACTCAATTAAAGATTGCAATAAAATTATCGTTTTAGAGAGCGGCAAAATAGCAAGTATTGGGAAGCACCAAGATTTATTGAAAACAAGTGAACTTTATCATAAAATTTATAAATACCAAAATTCAATCTTGGAGAGTTTTTAATTATGCCTAATAATATTAAAATTAAGAAAGCTCCAATTAAACGAATTTTCTTCTTATTTTGACAAAGTAATAAATTCTTGCTTCTTTTAGGAGTCTCTTTATTCTTAGTAGCATCTGGAGGGATGCTTTATAACCAAGTTTTTATTGGTAAAGTTATTGTTGATTTAATCTTACAAGATTATATCAATGTAACTAAAACTAATTCTACTGCTTCATTTAATTGGGATTTCTTTGCTTTAGTAATAGTCCTTTCATCACTTTGATTCTTAATTTCAGTTATTTTTAAATTTGTTGGAAACTGAATTTTAAGTTTAATTACTTTTAGAACAACTAAGAAAATTCAAGATGATTTATATTATAAAATCCAAAAATTACCAATGGACTATTTAAATAAGGAAATGAAAGGTTCAATTATCGTTGCTTTTAATTCAGATATTGAAACATTAAAAGGTTTTTTTAGAGATGTTATCCCAAATATCTTGAATTCAATTTTAACTTTGAGTGTTTCAATTATCATAATGTTTAGTTTAAATTGGCAATTAAGCTTCATTATGCTTGGATTTTTGGCCTTGATTATCATTGCTTCATATTGTATTATGAAACGTTCTAAAAAAGCTTTTGCTAGTGAACGCAAAAACAACGCTATTGTTACATCGTTTGTAGAAGAGTCTTTAAGCAGTTTTACTACGACTAAAATTTTTAATAATTCAAATCAAATTATTGATAAATACCTTAAATTAAACCGTGAGTATAAAAAAGTCAACTGTAAGTCTTATAAACTTTCTGGAATGCTCTTTCCTGTGTCATTTAATATTGGTTTAATTTGCTACGGTACTATTGCTGTGTTTGGATCAATATTATTTATAAATGGTGATTCAGCAGGCTTAGGTTTAACAATTGGAACCTTAGTTTCTTTTACACAATTTTCTAAATCTTTTGCAAGCCCTGTCTCAACAATTATGATGAGAGCTAATGACATTTTAAAATCCTTAGAAGGCTCAAGGCGCATCTTTGCGATTTTAGATTACCAGGATGAAATTGACCAAGGAATGATTAGTTTAACTAAAGTAAATAACCAATATTATTGAATTAACCAAGAAGTTAAAACTATTAAACCTTATCAAGGTTTAATAGAATTTGAAAATGTATCTTTTGCTTATAAAGAAATTCCTGCTTTAGAAAATATTACCTTTAAAGTAATGCCCGGACAAAAAGTTGCATTAGTTGGGAAAACTGGAGCTGGTAAAACAACAATTGTTAATTTATTGGGTCGTTTTTACGAAGTCAGCTCCGGAAATATTTTTATTGATCAAATTAATATCAAAGAAATTAAAAAATCTTGCCTTAGAAATTTATTTGGCTTTGTCTTGCAAGATATCCAAATTTTTTCTGATACTTTGACAAATAACATTGCTTATGGAACTAATTTACCATTAGATCGTAACTTATTAACTAAAGCAATTGATAATTCTAATTTAACAAGACATGTTGCTAAATTACCACATGGAACTAATTCATATTTAACTAGTTATGGCCTAGGTCTTTCGCAAGGTCAAAAACAATTAATTTCAATTGCAAGGGTTAATTATAAAAAACCACAAATTATTATTTTAGATGAAGCGACCTCAAATGTTGATTCATTGACTGAATTAGAAATTCAAAAATCAATGGATGATTTAGCTAAAAAAACAACGACTATTTCAATAGCTCACCGTTTAAGTACAATTATTAACTCAGATTTAATTATTGTTATAGATCAAGGTAAAATTCTTGAACAAGGTACTCATAATGAGTTAATATCATTAAATGGTAAATACAAAGAAATGATTCAAAGTTCTAATTTATAAGTAGCTAAGATATCAACAAAAAATTTGTCAATACCTTTTGTTTTTTATAGTTTGATTTTCAAACATTTTTTGCTAGTTAAATTAAAAAATTTTGCTTATTTAAAAAGTTAAAATATTTATTTAAATTTCACTAAATATCTTTATATTATGTTAAAATACTTTCATGAAAAAATTAGGAATTATATTAGATGCTTTTTCTTGCTTAACTAAAGAACAAGCTGATAATTTAGGATATTATTTCTTACCTTTACAAGTTGAAATTGATGGGGTAACTTACCTTGATGGAATTGATGATCGCAAGAAGTTATTAGAAAAAATTGCTAAAGCTCAAAAAACATTAACTTCACTACCAAAACTTGAAACAATTGAGCAAGTTCTAACACAAGCTTCAAAAGAAAATGATGCCGTAATTTTCTTAGGTATTTCATCAAAATTATCAGCAACAGCTAATACCGTTAGAAGCGTAGGAAGTGAACTTGGTAATATTCATGTAATGGAAAATCATTTAATTGGTGATCAAATTACCCAAACTGCAAATTATTTAAAACATTTATATGAAACTAAAAACTATACTATTAATCAATTGTATGAAGAATTAGCATGAATCAACGAATCAGCAATTACTTATATTGTGCCAGAGAATGTTGATCACATGATTAAAGGCGGAAGGTTATCAAGTTTTAAAAAGTTTGTTTTAACTAAAATTCCAATGCTTCCAATTTTAAGCTACGAAGAAGATGGTAGTGTTAAATTATCAAGTTTAAAAAGAAATCTTTCAAAAGCAATTCAAAAAACTATTGAACATATTGTTGAATTTTGTGATGAACAATCAACTAAATTCAAAGATTCAAAATTTGTAATTACTTTTATTCATGGAATTAAACAAGAACTTATTGATATTGTTCATAATAACAAATATTTTAAGATTAATCCAAAATCGATCTTCTTAACTCCATCTGTAATTGCAGTGCATACTGGAGCAGAAGCAATTGCTTTGGGTGTTATGCCTGAGTTAAAAATAGACCATGAATAACGAAGTTAAAAATAACCAAGACCTAGAAAAGCAAGTAGCAGAAATTTTGGAAGAAAATACTGTTTTAACTGACCCAAAACGTTTTAATAATTTTAAAATTCGTTTAAGATTTTATTTCACAGTCTTTTCGATTTTTATTATTTTGATGGCTGTTGCATTACTTTACTTTTTCTTGTACAAAAATAATAGTTAAACCTAAGTTTAACATATAACTTAAGTTTTTAATTATTTAATTTAAAATAGCATGCTTTTAAAGCATGCTATTATTTATTTTTATTTTTCGAGTTTATAACCTTTTTTATTTAAAACATTAAGAACTGATTGATTCATTTTATCAGCTATTTTAACAATTAAATTATTTGGTACTAACCAAAGTGAATCTTCTTTTAAATCAGTTAATGAAGCAGGCAAGTGAATTTTAGTTAAATTAACTCCATTTACAAACCATTGTGGTAGGGCTTTTACTCCTTCAGGTACAATAAGCTCTTTAATATTTTTAAGTTGTGCAAAAGTATGTTCTTTAAATGTAGCATTTGGATGCACAGTAACAATTGGACCAGCATTATTTGGCACAAATACTAATCTTTCAAAATTATTAGTATATAAAATTCCACCATAACTAGCAAATCAATAATTTCCTGGTTCAACATATATTTTTTCAATATTTGGATTATCAAAAGATTGTTTTCAATCCTCTATTTCTCTAACTGTATTTGGTAATGTAAATTCCTTTACTGTTATTGATTTTGGGATAACTAACAATTTAGTTTTATCTTTATTATATAAAATTCCATCTTGAACACTAAAATGTTTGTTATTTGGATGTACTTCAAATGACTTAACTATGCCAGTTCCACCTGCATAATCAATTTTTTCAATAAATTCACCAATATATAAACGTTCAGAAGATTTTAAGACTTCTTGTGAAATACTAGTCACGTTAACACCATTAATAGTATCAACATGTTTTGTTTCTTTAGTTTTATCATTTTTATTAGATGAAACAGCAAAGCCGCGGTAATATTTATATTCAAGTCCATCTTTTTCATAAGGAGCATTTAAAATCTCAAAACTACGGTGATCCTTTGCAAATTCATCATTAGTTTTAGCATAATAACCTTTGCCTCAAGTTGCATCAGAGTGGAAATATTGTTTTTTATCTTCATCATAAACAATATTTCATTGATGATATCCAAAGCGAGATCACCCTATAACTACTGCGCTTTTTACATTAATAGCATCAAGCATAGCTTTATACAAATTACTAAATCCACCGCAAACCACAATTAAATCATTCATAGCTTTAACTGGGTCAATAGCTACAGTTTGATCCGCATGTTGAGCATATTTTAAGTTAGAACTAATTCATTCAAAAACAGCCTTTACTTGGTCCATTTTTTTATCTTTACCTTTAATTATAGAATCAACTTTTTCTTTGATTATTTGCCTGTTTTTAGCAATACCATCTCTCCCAAGTTGTTGAATTAAAGAAGGATTATTATCATCATAGTAATTTTTAATTTGACCAGAACTTAAGAATTCCAAATATTTCATTGAATCTTCGTTTATTTTCGCATTTTCCTTAGCAGCATTAGAATAATTTAAACTAAGTAAATCTTCTTTCTTTCCTTTACCTTCTTTTTGTTCAAGGTCACTTTGAGTATAAGTTACTTCAGGAGCAGATTTATATTTAGTTTTAGCTTCATTAAATTTAGTAGTTAAAGTACTAAATTGTTTTTGGTATAAATCATTTAAATTCTTAAAGTTTTTAACTGCTAGTGAATAATCAGTATCATTTATTACTTGATTAAGAGAATCGCGGTAATATTCATATTTTAGTTCTGATTTTAATACATCTTTTAAGAAAGTTTCAACTTCTGTTTTTAATTGAGAATATTTAGCTTGATAATTTTCTTGAGTTACTACTGGATCAGTTTTTGGTTTATCAGTTTCTTTTTTATTAGTGTCTTGGGTTTGTTCTTTATTTCCATTAGTTTTATTTGGATCTTCTGTTGAAATTTTTGAATCATCTTTTACAGGTTTATTGGGTTCAATTTGTGAACTTTGATCTTTTGTTTCTTGAGTTTTGTTAAGATCTTGAGCTGTTTCTTTATTTTCATCATTTTTTTGATCTTGATTATTTAAGTTGTTTTTGTCTTTTAGTTCAGAATTTTGATTACCTGAATTGGTATTAACTGGATCTTGTGGTTTTTCAACACTTGAGTTCTTACCTGGATCATTTGGAACTGGTGTCTTAGTTCCTGATTCAGAAGCATTAGGATCACTTGGAGTTTGATCTAAACTTGGATTAGGCTTAGGTGATGGTTGTTCAGAGGCAGAACTTGCGCAGCTAGCTGCACTAAAAATTAATGGCAAAGAGCTAAAAATAATTAATTTTCTTCAATGTTTGGGCATTTTTTCTCCTTATTAATATCTATAAATTAAGTAAAAACTTAACTTATATTTATATTATATAAGATAATTTAAAATTTTAATTTTTAAATTTAAAATCTTCTGGCACTGTATTTAATCCACTTGGGAATAAATTAGTTTTAGCAGTAGGATAAAGTTTTGCTAAAGATTCTCGGTATGAATTAATTTGGTCTTTTCCCCCACCGTAAATTAGATCATATTGTGGTAAGTTATAATCTCCAAATAATCCTTGATAATTAAATCCTTCACTACGGAAAGCTGCTAAAAGACCAGTTCTTGCAGCTGAGTTACCAGAATGGAAAACTCCAACAAGTTCATTATATTGGTTCCGAAATGATGAACCACTAGCTCCACCGTAAGGAACATATTGTTTTGGCAAATAATTTAAACCAAAACCAATTAATTTATCGTTTCCAGAAACATAAAAATCACTACCAGTATGAGTTGCAGTTAAAAATGCATCTGCAATTCCTGGCTTATTAGTAAAAGTTCTGTAACCAATTGAACTAGATAAATAATTGCCTAAATTTTTATAATCTTCGTTATATTCATCTTTATGTCAATAAAATTCAGGATTTGAATTTGTTCATAATGAATATGTATCCGTTCTGTTAAGCCAATTTTCATTACCTCTGGCTCCTGAGCCATCTTCATTTAAAAAGAAATAATCTTCATAAGAAAGAGGATAACCTACAGCATATAATTCGTTACCTTGGTATGTTTTAGCAGTTTCTTTAGTTGAAATTAAATCACGATCAATTTGTTTATAATCAGCTAAATAAGAAGTTTTTAAGAATTTAATATGTTTTTCTGTTTTGTTAGCATAATCATTAGTAATTAATTTAGCAAATTCTTCTGGGTTATTTTTTATTGAATCATATTCGTAATCTAAATTTGACTGAGCATTAATTGAATAATCATAAGCCCAAACATTATCAGAAGTTACAACACTAAAATCAAATTCTAAAATAGCAAAATCAACAAATTCTTCTAAATTACCATATTTAACTTTTTGTTCAGCAGTTAGATAGTCTGCTGGCTTAGTAGATAAAAAGTTTTTACCTTCATAAACTTTTTTCACTAAACTTTGGGCCACTCCATTTCTGAATGTAAAACGTTCAAAATTAATGTCTGTATTAATAGATGAGAATTGTTTATTTAAATCAGCTGAATTTTTAAGTTTTGATACTGAAATATTTCTAGTTTGCTTAGTAAAATTATCAGCAACGTGTAAGTTTGTACCAAAATATCATTTAGTTGGATATTTACCATCTTCTGAAAGTTGGTAATCTAAAATTCACATTGTCCCAGCTGAAGATTGAGTTGAACCATCTTTAGGATTAGTAAATTCAACACTATAAGTTTGGGTAGCAGCATTTTTATAATGATTATTAACTAAGGTTCTAGCTAGGCCGCTATAACGTCATTGGAAACGTCCAATTGAATCAGCACGCTCTGGTCCTTTTTCAATTTCAGCACCTTCTTGTAAGCTTAGTCCTAAAAATTCACCGCTAGTTGAATATTTTGGTAAGGTAAATCCCTTTATATATGAAGATTGATAAGTATCTAAACCTAAAGATTTAGCTTTAGCATCATATTGTAATATTGCTTCTTTATTAGCATTAATATTTAAATCAAGGCGGTATTCTAAAGGTGAAATGCCTTTAAATTCTAAATGACTCATAATTGCATTTAAATATAAAACATTATCAATTTCATATCTTTGTTGGTGGTTTAATTTACTATACATTACATAATCATGGTTTAAATGTTCATGACTTCGCTCATCATTTTTATTATATTGATCATTTTTTTGACCATCAATTGGATTAAATTTAAATCCTGTAACTATTTTACTTCGAGTAAATACTTCTTGTGGATTTGTTTTATTAGTAAAAGTAATAATTAAATTAACAGCTCCAAGCCAGTCAGAAATGTTTTTTCCTTTTTGATCTAAAAAATAATCAATTTCTTTAATTTGATAATTATAATTAGCACTATTTCCACCACTTACAGATAGCTCAATATCTTCGATTTTAAGATCAGTTGGAAAAATGTCTTCTTGTTTTTTGTTATCTTTTGAAAATTTGGTTGGTGTTATTTCAACTTCGCCTAAATTATCAGTTTCAAAACTAACAGTTTGGTTTGTTACTAATGAGTGAAAGGCAAAGTTTGTATCTTCATAGAAAATTTGAGCTGAACTAACTTTACTTACTGTATTAGGTACTTCAAAAGTACCATTATAAACACGATATGAAACTAAACCATTTAATAAATTAACTTTAGTTGTGTTATTTAATAAAACATAAAAATTCTCAGCCTTAAGACTATTTTGATTTTGTGCATGGAATCAAAAATTAACTTTACGTGAATATTTATCAAGGTGTACTAAGGTAAAATTATTTAAACTTTGCACACTTACTGGTTTAGTAACATTTGCTATTCCGGGATTTAAATCTCCGGGAGCAGGAGTGTTAGTTGATGGAGCAGGATTATCTGCTCCATTACTAGGATTATTAGGATTAGAAGGAGTGCTACATGATGCAATAATGAACAAAGGACTTAAAAGTGCTGATACACCAATAAGTCCTTGTCAAATTTTTCTTTTTCTCATTATTTAAATTAAGCAATAATTCTTAATCATTAAAATGTTCTAATTCTTCATCAGTAGGAATATCCAAGTTTGAGCCAACATATTGGAAGATCTCTGGACTTTGTTTTAAATATTTTCCTTCTAAGATTCTAATAACTGAGTCTACTGTATCATTAAGTGGCACAAAAACTCCTGGTGATTTAGTAAAATGTTCGGTCATGAAGAAGTTTTGAGTAAAAAAGTTTTCAAGTTGCAAGGCTTTTTTAACTGTGTTTTTACTTTCATCATCAAGTTCATCAAAACCTAAAATTAAAATAACGTCTTCTAAATCTTTGTAAGCTTTTAAGATCCGTTTTGCTTCAATAATCGCATCAAAGTGTTTTTTACCTAATAATTCAGCACTAACTGAGTTTGATTGTGAGGCAAGCGGGTCAAAAGCAGGGAAGATATTTTTAGCAGATTGGGCACGTGATAAAACCAAGCTACCATCAAGGTGGTTAAAGACAGCTACAGCTGATGGATCAGATAAGTCATCCATCGGTAAAAACATAGTTTGGAATGAAGTAATTGAACCATTTTCATTTTTAAATAAACGGTCTTCAATAGCTGCCACGTCACTTTCTAAAGTAGATTGGTATCCCCCAACTGAAGGACGCTTACCTAAAGTTGCACTAGTTTCATTTTCAGCTTGTAAGAAACGGTAAATATTATCAACAAATAAAAGTACGTCTTGTTTATTTTCATCTCTTAAATATTCAGCAGCCGTAACTCCAATTGGTACAATTGACATACGAGCTCCTGGAGATTCATTCATTTTTGAAACATATAAAACTGATTTATCCATTAAATTTGAAGATTTAAGCTCATTATAAAGTTCAATAGCTTCTCTAGAACGTTCTCCAGATCCAATGAAAATGTTTGAAGTATTTGATGATTGTCTGTTAATATTGAAAATCATTTCTTTCATTAATACAGTTTTACCAACACCAGCTCCTCCAAAGATTCCTAATTTATACCCTTTAATAATTGGCATAAAGAAGTCAATTGCTTTAATTCCTGTTTCAATAAATTCAAATTTATTCGAAAGGAAACGAGCATTGTTAATAGTTGAATTCATTTCAACTTTTAAAGGTGCATAGTCTTGTGGTAATAATGCTTCACCTCTAAATGAATAAATATTGTTTAGAGAATCTTTACCAACTGGTACCATAAAACTATGCCCTAAGTTAGTTACTTGATCATTAATTGAGATTTCTTGTGAACTATAAATAATAATGGCTCTAACGGTAGTTTTATCTAAAATTCTTTTGACTAATAAATAGGTTGCTCCGTTATGTAAAGTTAATAAGTGATTAACTTTTGGCAAATTATATTGATCAAATTCTATTTCTAATACATCTGATCATAAATTTAAAATTTTTCCGTACATTATTTATCTCCTAATTTGTAAGCTAATTCTTCAAGGTAACTTTCTTCAAAGTCCACAAAATCATGGTCAATACTAATTTCTCAGTTGTAATTATTGAATTTTGCATATTGTTTTAAAGCTGATGCAAAGAAAGTTCTTACTAAGCCATCATCATATATTTCAGTATCATTAATAATCTTATTATAAGCATTTTGGGCTTGATCATTAGTTTGAATTAATAAGTCAATAAATCGCAAGGCTCTTTCTTGATCTTTAATTCCGTTAAATAAACCTCAAGAGATTAATTTTGAAGTAAGTAACACGGTTTTTTTAGAATAAATCGCAAAACCTTTTTGGTTAAATAATTTTTCAATTAATTTACCTTTGTTTAATAATTCAGTAGTTTCTTTATTAAAGTCATAATCTAACATCGAAAGTTTTAAGTGACGTTTATATTTTCTGTAAGCTTTACCTACTTCAGCTGCAACTTTTGTCACACTTCTACTTTGCACACTTGAACCAGTACGTGAAACTGATAAATCAATGTTAATAGCTGGTAAGATTCCTTGTGAGAATAAATCACTACTTGTAACAATTTGCCCGTCAGTAATTGAGATGATGTTTGATGAAACTAATGAGGTAATATCTCCATCAATTGTTTGTAAAATTGGCAAGGCTGTAATAGTTTTGCGGTTTTCAAAACTTCCAGCACGTTCTAAAAGTTGTGAGTGTGAGAAGAAGGTATCTCCAGGCATAGCTTCTTTTCCAACAGGGCGGTCTGTTAATAAAGCAATTTCACGAATAATGTTAGCATGTTTTGTTAAATCATCAAAAACAATTAACACATCATTATCGTATGATAAATTTTCGGCATGAGCCATACCAACATATGGTGCTAAGTATTGCTCAAAGGCACTAGTAGATGGAGCATCAATGATAATCGTATTTTGCATTGCTCCAAATTCAGTTAAAGTGCAGTAAATTCTTGAAATTGCTTCACGTTTTTGACCAATTGCTACGTAAATTGATTTAATTCCTTCTTTAGCTTGGTTAATAATAGTATTAATAGCAATATGAGTTTTACCAGTTTGGCGATCACCAATAATTAATTCACGTTGCCCTTTTCCGATTGGAATAAGTAAGTCAACTGAAACAATACCAGTGAATAATTGTTGGTTTAAAGTCTTAACTGACATTAAGTCATGAGCTAATTCAAAAACTTTTGAACCAGTTGGTTGAATGTATGAATTATTGATTTCTGGATAAGGTAAGACTTTATTTCCGAAAATATCAATAACATTTCCAAATAAATCACTTGGAGTATCAACTCTTGCATCATCATTTTCTAAAACAATTTCAGCCCCGATTTTTAATTCATCTTCTTTAGTGTTAGCTAGTAAAAAGGCTTTGTTTGCTGTCGCATTAATTAACATTAATTTAACATTGTTATTATCAAGTAAATGATAAAACTGTCTTTGTTTATACGGGAATTCCCCAGAAACTTCTACTATATAATCAAATATAGATGTAATTGTTGGATTTTTATTCATTTGTTTCCTCCTATAATCCTAATATTAGCAGGATCGCTCCTACAATAATTGCAACAACAAATGATGTTGCTAATAAAATTGATAATTTTCTGTATTGTTTTCACCGTTCCATTGTAAAAGCTTTAACTAAAATAAAAGCATTTACAATCGAAGCAAGTAAACCAACGGCTAATAATGAAATCCCAAAACCACGAATGATGCTACCGTTAGCTGTTGTTTCTTCTTTATTGCGTTTGAGAATTTCATTGTATGCTTGTTTTTGTGTTTCGTTATTTGAATTCTGCTCAGAACTTTGGTTCTTTTCTTGAGCAAGAGTATTTCCAGGTGATATTGTAGATGAAGTTCTTGAAACACTAGATGTATTTGAAGTTTTAACTTCTCCAATTACTTTTTGTAATAAAATTAATTCTTCTGAAACAACTTTAATATTTTCAATAAATCTTTCGTATCATTTAATTACGTTAAAAGTAGAAAGGTCTGCTGATTTTCTAAGTTTGTAAATCTTGGTTTCTAAATTATTAAAGAAAGTATTAATTTGGCTAATATCCATTCCTTTTTCACTTAATTCCTTAGTAATTTTTTCATTATTATTGGTTATTCTGGCTTTTAAACGATCTTTTTTAGTGTTTAAAGCATTTACTATTTGAAAATAAAATGGATAATTATTGATTGTTGATGTTTTAGTTGCAGCTAAGGTTAATTCAACTAAGTTATCTTCAAAACCTTTGGTGTTTTGAACTTGTGAAGTTACTAAGTTTAAACTAACATCATCAGCATATGCATTTTGCACTCCGCCATAATTTTTAACAAATGACTCAGTGTTAATTAGTTGCACTCCACTATTAACAATTTGAAATAATGCATCAGCAACTACTTCACTTTCAAGTTTAAGATAGTCTAATTTTTCATCAATTCCTAAAGATTTATATAAATCTACAAAGACTTTAGAAATTGTTTTGTATGTTAATTCAGTTAAAGCAGCTGTTTTGTTGTTTTCATGCACTTTAACTTCTGATTGGTAAGTTCTTTTAGCTGAGGTATTAACTGTATCGCTTAATTCAACAGTTGCTATGTATTTTCCGCCATCTTTTTTTACTTCAGTTACTTTGTATTGATACCTTGTATTAACAGGGTTTTTAAAGAAAAAGATATCTGGATTTGAGTTAAATTTTGCTACTAAATCTCCACCAGTATTATGATTTCACTTAAGTTCGGGATTAAGTGGTGGTATTCCTTGTGAAACTTCTTTAGTATTAACTGGATCAGATGGTTTATCATTAGTTGGATTATCATTTTGTGGAGGTGTAGGTTGAGGCTGAGGGTTTTGTTGCTCTTCTTCTTCTTTGGTTAATTCTATATTTTTTTCCAAGTCAAACTTTGAAACTCTTGGTTTAAACTTAGAAATGATATATTGGTCTCAACTTTCATAACCATTAGGTGGATTAATTTTATATCTATTTTGAGATGGATCATCTTCAAGATTTAAAAAGTAATCTTTATCAATTTTAGGAATATCAGCTTCATTATAAATTAAGCTATTAAATTTAGAAAGTAAATCATCAGAATATTTTTTGAGTGATTCTTCTAATTTTTTCTTATTTCAAGAATTAACTGAATTTTTCTCTGTTACTTCAAAAGTTGTCCCTTCACCTAAAGGAGCGATATAGTCAGTTGGATGACTAAGTCCAGCTCAAACTCCATTAAAATCTTCGTTATTATACTTAATTTTTGAAATGTTAACGTTACGGTTAGTTCCTACTACTAGTGGGAAAATTACGTTTAGCTCATTAGCAGATGGATTTTCAATAAGTTTATCTTTATTTTTCTTAAAATAGTTTAAAAGTAAGTTAAAGTAGGTTATTTTACTAAGTTTCTTTTGGTAATCTTCTTCGAGTTTTTCAGCTCTTTGTTTTTGATCATCAACTCAAGAAATAAAGTTATCAATTGCTCTGGTAACCATTTGTTTAAGGGCTGTTTCTGAGATTTCTTTAAAAGAATCAAAGTCTTCAGCATTTTTTGGAGGTTCAGCTGGAGTTTGTGTTGAGCCATTGCCTTGTTGGCTTGATCCTTGGCCAGCTGAATTACCACCACCTGGATTAGTAGTTGATTGAGAAATAGCTGTAAAAGGTAAGAAAAGAGTTGGAGAAAGTGTTAATAATTTAAAAATCTTTTTGTATTTTTTACTCATGGTTATTAACCTCCTCAAGATTTAATAATTTTCTCATTGATAGTTTAAAAATTTCATATTCTAAGTTTTCAAGTTCAATAACTTCCTCAATTGATCAACCCACAAATTGGTTTGAATGCAGTTCATAAACACGTTCTTTTTTAACATTGATCTCTTCATTTAGTGAAAGTTTATGTTTAGCTTTTTTATAAAAGTTCATTTGTGAGAAAGTTTTGATATTCATAATATTGTCTTTAGTTAAAAAACTTACGTTTTCAAAAAAGACATAAAAAGTATTTTGCATAGTTTTATTAACGAATTTTAGTAAAAGTCTTGGATAAGACCCAATTGAAGAATCACCTAACTTGATTCATGAATCTTCATCATTAGTGTTGATATAAACTTCGTAATCATAAATGTTTTCTTTCTTTTTATTATTTAAGAAAGTAATGGTAATTTGTTTAAATGTCATTATTCGTTACCTTCTTCAAAAATAGTAAGTTTTTTCTTAGTTAGGAATGTAATTTCTTCAATTTGTTTTTCTTGTTTAATTCTATTTACTCGTTTAGTTAATGAAAGTAATTCATCATCAAGTTGTTTGATTTTTTTATCAATTGTAACTAAGTTATTTTTAGCTGCATAAAATGATGATTCAGTAATTAAAGAATTAATAGCATTTTCAAGAAAAATTGAAATTTGTGATTCAATAAAGTTTTCAATATTTGGATAAATTTCAGTAATTAGTAAAAAATCATTTTTTAAGTTTTGGCTCTCACTATGCACTAACTTATCAACGTCAAAAGCTTCTAAAGGTAAGACAGTAAAAGGATCTTTGAAGTTTTTATTAGAGTTAAGCACAAAATGTACTTTTGAATAATTATTTTCAATAAATAAAATTTTAATTGTTTTAGTTAATAAAGTTGTTAAACCTTTCAATAAGGTATTATCAAAATGTAATAAAACATTAAATTTATTTTGGCTAGCAAAATTTTTAGCTCTTTCGCCTATTGTAATTAAATCAATTTCAGATTTTTTAACTCGAGCTAAAATTTCCTTTTCATATCTAGTATATGAGTCAGTTCCATATTTTTGTTCTTCAGTAATATAAACATATAATTCTCTTGGTTTTCTAAAAAGAAAATTCTTTGATGTAGTTGTCGGATTGGTAATAAAGTTATTTGAGATAGTGTATTTTGATTTTAGAAACTTTAATAAGTTTGAGTTAAGTAAAGCACTATCTAAGTAAAATGATAATTTTTTTGTTAAGTTTAAAATATTAATTAACAAAATATTTTTATCATTGTTTACTTTAATTTTAATATTTTCGAGGTTCTGCTTTTTTTGGACTAGTTCCTTTATGTGCATTATTCTACTTTTGCTACTTTAGAAACAACTTCTTGGTTAAAAAATAGTTTTAATGAATCAGGACCTTGAAAAATAAGTGTATTTGGAATTAGTTCTAAATAAAATCCTCTTGAGATTAAATCAGTAATTTCAGTATTTAAAGCTGCCAGTAAATTATTAATTGTATAATCATCTTGATCATATTCAAAATCAACTACATGGTTATCAGAAAAGATGCTTTCACTGGCAATCATTGGTACCATTGTTACCTTTGAATATTTTAAATTTAAGTTAAACATAATTGTAAAATCTTTAAATTTAATGTTATGACGACTTTCAACCGCTTTTTCTAATTTACGTTTAATTGCCTTAAACTCAGGAGATTTAAAGCCTAAGTTATTTAGAAGTAGTGGTTTACTGATGATGGTCTCAAAAGATAAAATCTTAGAAGCATTTTGTTCATAAACATCACGATATTGTTTATATAAATCAAAAAGACCTTCTTCATTGATTTTTGGTTTTTTCTTAAATAATGTTATTTTTTTCATACTAGTTTCCTTTCTTTAAACTAAATCTTTTTTCTTTAAATATTTTTAGTGTTACAAGAGTTTCAAGTTGCAATGCTTGTAAAACAAACAAGGCAAATAATGAAGAGACATATGTAATAACAATAATTTTAATTACTGAAATTGGTGTTGGCACTGAAACCAAGACATAATTCTTATTAATCAATAATAAGTGGTTTAAACCTAAAATTAGTAATAAAACTATTTTTAGGGCAAAGATAATAACTAACATTATAAATGTTAATTTATTGATAAATTTATTAACTAAAATATAGTGCATAAAGATTCCAATAGATAAAAGACTAATTACTAATAAATTAATTAATGTAAAGTTAGAATTTTCAAACTGAATCACAGATACTAAAAATGGTACTCAAATTAATAGTTGTGCTAGTGAAAATCTAATAATTAAGCTAGATGGATTTTTAGTCTTAGTATATTTTAAATATGATACTAGGAAATAAAGGATCGTTGCTAAAGCTGCTAATAAGATAATTAAGCCATTATTAATTCCATACGTAGCTTCAACTCCTAAAATAGAAAACTTAACTGGATCTTTTAACAATAATGTAAATAATCATACTGAGACAAGTAATGCAAAGATAAGTGCAATTAAGAAAGAATCTTTATCTTGGTGTTTGTAAATATTCTTTTCTGATAGTTTTTGTAATTTAATAGTATTTGAACCAATTACTAAGAAAATTACAAAGACAAATGAAGCAGCAATAATTATTAAATTGCTAAAACTTTTGATATTAAATAATTGGTCAACAAATTCTCAATATTTTTGCTCATTGTAAGTATTGGTTCCAGTAATTACAGTAGTTCTAAATAAACTAGCTCCAGCTGCTTTTGAATATGAAATTCATAAAGCAACGTTGAAAATTACAAAACCAGCTAAAATTACTTGTGAAACAACTTGCAGAATTAAAGGCCACGTTGATTTATATAAAACCGGATCTGATTTACGTTTAATTAAGAAGTTATAAACTTCAAAAGCGCTGTTAATCACTACCAATGGAATTAAAATATATATGAGTTCTAAATATTGGTATGGGCGAAATTTACCAAGTGTTCCATTATCATTTTGTTTATAAATGAATGCATAGAACAAGCTTAAAGAAATAATTGACATCATGAAGTATAAAACATAAAAAACAGCATAATGTTTTAATTTTTCCTTTTGTGCATTAATGTTAGAGTAATTTTTAAAGATACTAAATAAAAATACAAACATTAAAATACTAAACCTAATTAACACAACAGCATTATTTTCTTGCTTACTAGGAGTTTCAAAGGTTATAAACTCTTGTAAGTTAGCAGAATTATTAGAAGTTCTAATTAAAGCTGCTGGGAATAATGATTGGTCAAGTGTTAGAAATAGTGACAAAGCACCAGCGAAAAAGAAAAGAATCAAAATTATTTTATAAATAAAAATTCATTGGTTCTTTGACTTTGAACTAATTTTTGAACTATAATTAACATAAATTCTTTTTCTTTCAAATAGATCGTTTGTCATTGATTTTACCTCCTGTTTTAATTTGACTTTATTAAGTATACAATTTATTACTATTCAGTGAAATAGTTTAATTTACAAGAGTTTTTTTTTTTTTTTGTTTTATAACTGTAATAAAGCATTAAAAGTAATAAGTTTAATTTCCTACCCTTAGTCTTTTTTTTTTTTTTTTTTGCTTCTTTAAGAAAAATGGCATAAAATAACAAAAAATAATTTAAAAAAGTCCGAGTTTTTAGGACTTTAATGATGTGATAAAATTGCTTTTTCTTTAAGATGTTTGAGCTTATTTTTATATTGATAATATGAATATAAACGCACTAAAGAACCAGAAAGTAAAAAGACAATATAACCAAGGATTGTAAAAATTGTTTCAGTAGTATGACTTGCACCAAAAATATTAGGAATAAAGAAAGTTATCAATAAAAAAGAAGCTCAAATAATACTTAAAATATAAGCAATTTTTTCCCAAGATGGGATCAATGCAATTTTCTTCTTTTTCTCTAAGATAAAAGCTACAATAAATGTCATAATATCTTCTAGTAATAAAGCTATGCTGCTCATATTAATTACAGCATCAAAATAATCACCTTGTTGGTTTTTAGGAGCTAATAAGACTATCAAAGATAAAACGATCATTGAAATTAAAGTATATAAAGCAACGAAAATAATCGCTTTTTTATATTCGTTATTTTTATTTTTTAAAGCAAAACGATCATCAATTAAATTATCTTCAGCAAGGGGAACAAGTTTGCGAGCTGTTGAAACTGTTTGGGTAATTTTATAGCCAATATCACCTGAAATAAAACCAATCACAAAGATAATTAGTCCAAAGACACAAAGTGAAAAATTATAATATTCATAAAACTTTTTATCAATAAAAGATTCTTTAAGGCCAAGCATAATTGAATAAGCAACCATATAAAAAACAAAGATTAAACCAATAGCGCTTAGCAAAATAACCCTGAAATTTTTAAAGTGCACATCTTTAGTCATAGCAGCCATATCTTCAATACCAGCAAATGCAAAGATAAAAAGTAAAGTACTTGAAAAAATTAATTTTGCACTAATTTTTTTAGATCTTTGAAAACTTTCTATATATCCATTTCCTGTTATTTGGCTCATAATTAAAATAAGACCAATTCCTAAAACAAATCATTTTAAAATTGAACTAACTAAAATAACTTTTTTTGAAAGTTTTAGTCCAAAAGTAGAAATAATAATTAATACACCAAATAAAATAACAGCCAAGGAGCGAATAATCCAAATAATTAGTTCTAAGTTTGGAGTCTGTGGATTCAAAATATCTTCAATAATTCTTGATAAAAGCAAGGGAGAAATTGAAGATAAAATTGGTGTTTGAATAAATTGATTTCAGCCAATGAAGAAAATAAAGTTTCGTTTAAAACTCTTTTTGAACCTTTGCTTAAACGATAATTTCCAATTTTTCTTCATTGAGTATGTGTGGTTAACAATATCATCATCAATATTACGAGCAAAAGCATATGAGCCACCATATTGCTCGCTATAAACATTAGATAAACGGGAAAAAACTAATGATGTTCCCAAAACTGTCAACAAAGATAACACAATAACAATATAACCCCAATAACCAAGGTTTAAAACACTGGTTATTGTGGTTATAAAACCTAATCCAACAATAAAGTTGATTGTAAAAAGTGTAAAAGTTTTGGCAGTAAAGTGCTTGCCCATTTTATTCTTTTATAACTTTTAATGGTTTTTTATTGTTGAAAATAACATTATATATTTCCTCGTAGTTTTTTACAGGAATATATGTTAATGTGCTTTTTATTTCACTTGGAATATCTCTTAAATTATTAATGTTTCCGTATGGAATAAATACTTTTTTAATATTTTTTTGGTTTGCAGCAAAAGATTTTTCTTTTAGTCCACCAATATCTAAAACCTTACCTCTTAAGGTTATTTCGCCAGTCATTCCATAAATTGGTGCTACTGGTAATTTTTTCAGTGCTGAAATTAAAGCTGTTGTAAATGTTACCCCGGCACTTGGTCCATCTTTAGGAACAGCACCTTCAGGCACGTGAATATGAATTGTATGTTTATCAAAATCAAAGTTTTTAATGCCAAATTTTTCAGCATTAGAACGAACGTATGACACGGAAATTTGAGCTGATTCTTTCATTACCTCTTTTAATGAACCAGTAATTTTAATTTCTTCTTTACCAGGGAAAATATTTACTTCAATTTGCAAGGTTGAGCCACCAGTTGAAGTATATGCTAGTCCATTAACTATACCTGGCTTTTCTTCTTCAGTTTCGGTATCTTTTTTATAAATTACTACACCTAAAAGATCATCTAACTCTTTAATTTCGACTTGATATTCTTTTGGTCAATCTTTTTTGTTAGTTTCTAATAATTTAACAGTTAGTTTGCGAGCTATTTTGTCTAAAATACGTTTAAGCCCACGTACACCTGCTTCAGAAGTATAATGTTGGATAATATATTTTAAAGTCTCATCACTTAATTTTAAATAATCATCTGGCAAGGCTACTTGTTGAGTTACTTTAGGTAGTAGATGTTTGCGAGCAATATTAATTTTTTCAGTTAATGTATATGAAGAAAGTTCAATAATTTCAACACGATCAATTAAAGCATGTGGGATGCTTTCATAATAGTTAGCGGTAGCAATAAAGATTGCTTTAGATAAATCATATTCATGTTCTAGGTAGTGATCTTGGAATTTTGAATTTTGTTCGGGATCTAAAACTTCCAACATCGCACTCGCTGGATCTCCTTTGTTGGTTGAAGCCATTTTATCAATTTCATCCAGTAAAATAACTGGGTTTGAAACATCAGCTTTTAAAATTCCTTTAATAATTTTTCCTGGCATTGCGCCAACATAAGTTCTTCGGTGTCCTCTAATTTCACTTTCATCGTGCACTCCTCCAAGTGAAATTTTAACAAATTTACGTTGTAATGATTCAGCAATAGCTTTTGAAAGTGAAGTTTTTCCTGTTCCAGGAGGACCAACTAAGCAAATAATTGGAACATTGTTAAATTCTTCTTTTTTCTTATTATCTTCTTTAAATAAGTTTAAGTCAATTTCTAATTCATTATCTAATTTAAGTTTTTTAGCTGATTTTTTCTCTTGATTTTTTTGGTTAATAATTACAGCAATATATTCAATAATTCTTTCTTTAACTTTATCAAGTCCATAGTGGTATTTTTCTAAAACACTGCGCGCATGCTTAATATCTAAAAATTCTTTTTGGGTTTTTCTTCAAGGAAGTTTTTTCAAAGTTGCTACAAAAGTTTTAGAAATTGATGCTTCAGGAGAAGCAGGCATCATTTCGCTTGAACGTTTGTTTTCCTCAGCAATTAATTTTTTAACTGATTCAGGAAACATTTGAGCTTTAGTTTTATCTCTTAAAGCATTTGAATATTCATCTTCAATAATTGGGACGTTAATATTAGCTAATTCTTCTTGGAGAATTTTAACTTTCTCACGTATGATAAATTCTTTATGTTGGTTAGAAACTTTTTTGTTCATGTTTTCTTGAACTTGTTTACTAATACCCGCTGAAACTCCTAAAAATTCGGTAATTCTGCGCACAATTTCTTGCAATTCAGCAATACCAAAATCATCAAACATCATTTCACGGTCAAAATATGAATTATTAAAATGTGAAACAGTAGTTAAAATAAATTCTTGAATTCTTTCAAATTGATGTTTTTTAGGGTGGAATTCACTATATTTATCTTGCAAGTCATCAATATAATTTAAAGTTGCAGATAAATCAGAATGAGCTTGGTTATTAAAGAAAACTGATTCAAAAGATTTGCTGTTTTCTGCATCTCTTTCAATTGGATTTTTTAATGATCGAAAAATATCATAAAATCTTAAAAGATCTCTTTCAAATTCATTTTCTGAAAGATGTAAAAAAACTTTTAATTCATCTCTTACTCCAATAACTCCAAAAGAAATTGCACTTAAATCGTATTTTTTAGCAATACGTTCATAATCAGTTTGTTTATAAAACTTAAATGGGTTTTTAGCATTTTTTTCGTCAAAAGCAATTAAACCAATATCATCAACATCAAAATAACTTTTTGCTTTAAAAACTAATTTATGAACTTGTCCTTGGTTGGACTTTAATTCTTTCAGTTCAATAAACGATGCTAAAATAGCTCGTGAGTCAATTGAATTTTTTTGATCACTATAAACAATAACAAAACTATCTCCTGGTTGAAAGCGAGCAAAAACTAAGTGATCACCCGGGTTTAAAAAAGCTTGCTCAATAATTGCTCCAGGTAAACATGCTTTATGTTTTTCTAAAACAATGGCACGTAAAGTTAATTTATTTTCTTCTTTCATATTATCTCCTCTAATTATGGTTAGTATCTAAAAACTAAAATTATATTTAGATTAAAGATCTCTAAATTATGTAAAATATTATTTATATCTATTTCGAATAATTATTATAAAGTAAAACTTAATAATTTTTATAATATTATTTAAATTTCTCCTGCTTATTATACATAAAAGTTGCATAGATACCTATAAATAATTAAAGATAATTCATTAAACTAACAAAAACTGCACATTTTAATATCGATTTTAAATTTATATATTAAAATATAATAATAAAATCTTTATTTGAATAGGAGTAAAATAATGAGTAAAATTAGTAATTATAATGGTAAGGATGTTTTTTATAACCAAGAAATTGCCTTAAATTATTTACAAAAAATCCAAAACTTCTTAAAAAAACATTTAAAAAAAGCTAAAGCTAAAGGATTTGTTGTTGGTATTAGTAGCGGAATTGATTCAAGTCTTGTTTATGCAATTGCCAAATCAGTGGCGCCAGAAACTACTTTAGGTGTAGTTATGCCAATTGTGAACATGACAAAAGAAGATTTAAATCATATTAAATTATTAGAAGCACAGTTTAATGATAGTTTTCAAAGAGTTGATTTAACTAATAGTTTCAACGCTTTAACAAATGAGCTTAAACTTAAAAATCTTTTAGCGGTTTCCAATATTAAACCAAGACTTCGCATGAGCACTTTATATGCTCTTGCCCAAGAAAATAATTATTTAGTTTTAGGTACGGATAATGCTGATGAAACATATATCGGTTATTTTACTAAATTTGGTGATGGCGGAGCTGATCTATTACCAATTTCAAACCTAACTAAGGGTGAAGTAAAATATTTAGCAAGCTTATTAAATATTCCTAAAGAAATTATAACTAAAGATCCTTCAGCAGGACTATGACAAGGTCAAACTGATGAGCTTGAGCTTGGTTTTAGTTATGGTGATTTAGACTTCTATCTTAATCATCTTCACGACCTTAAAGCATTAAAGAAATATTTAAGTCAAGAAACCATTGCAAAAATCGAATATAAACATAAAATCTCACAACACAAAAGAGATAAAATATATACAGTTAAAAATCTAAAATAGGAGGAAATTATGGCAGGACATTCACACTCAGCCAATATTGCACACCGTAAAGGCGCTCAAGATGCAGCTCGTGGAAAAATTTTTCAAAAATTGTCAAAAGAAATTTTTGTAGCAGCTTCACTTGGACCAGATCCAGATATGAACCCAGCTTTAAAATTAGCCATTTCTAAGGCTAAGGCAAAAAACATGCCTAAAGATAACATTGAAAGAGCTATTGCAAAAGCTAAAGGAGCTAAAAATTCTGAAACTTACACTGAATTATTATTTAATGCCACTGTGAGTGGCGGAGCAACGTTTATTGTTATTACCTTAAGTGATAATATTAATAGAGTTAAATCAAATATTCAAGCATATTTTAATAAACAAAATGCAACATTAGGAAAAACCGGGCAAATTCCGTTTGCTTTTGATAAAAAAGGAATAATTGAATTTAGTAAAGAAAATCTTTCTTCTGATGAAGTTACTTTTGTCGCTTTAGAAAATAGTGCTGAAGATATTCAAGAAACTGATAATTCATATATTTTAACTTGTATTCCAGAAAATTTCAGTGATTTAAAAAATGCACTTGAAACTTCACTAAATATCGAAAATTTCACTCAATGTGAAGTAACATATATTCCAAATATGTATGTTGAATATGACAGCGAAAAGGAAAAGAAATTACTTGATTTTATTGAAAAACTTAAAGATGATGACGATGTGCAAGAAGTGTACCATAACATTGAAATCAAACATAATTTATAATGCAGTGAATTGAAACTTTATATAACTCATTATATAATAATTTAAATAATGAAATAATTGCAAAACTATTATTAATTTTGGTTTTTTTAGGTACAATGCTTCTAATACCAATCTTAATTGCATTATTTTTACCATTTTTAAATAAATATTTAAATAAAAAATCCTTTAGCATTTATCTCTACGCTTTTTCAACAGGATTTTTTATTGTTTTAGCTACTTTTGGTTTTTTACGTGAAGCTCTAGAAAATTCATACTTATTTGTTTCTAAAACTTTTGGACGAGAATATACTAGAACTATTCTTTATGGCTACAATATTTTATTTGTTGTAGTTGGTTTAATCATTGGTTTAATTTTTGCATTTGTTATTAAATTTGTACTTTCATACCAATTTAATAAAAAACTTTTAAAACACAAATCATTGAGTGTTTTTGTCCATGACCATTCTCATGAACACGGGCATAACCACCAACATATCCATGAAGATTATATTTTTAATGCTTCAGATAAAATAGAAATTGCTAATTCAACGATTTTTAAAAAAACAGAAGCAAAATTAAAAATAATTGCGCTCTTGCTTTTATTAACACACCGTATACCTGAAGGTTTACTTTTAGGATATAATCTAAATTTATTTACCCCTAATGAAATTGGTGAGATAAATTATTCTATTACCACAGCATATTTTTTATCTTTAGTTATTCACTTAATTCCCGAAGAAATTGTTTTTTATATTCGCTTAAAAGAAGCAGGGTATTCACCAACTAAAGCATTATTATTATCATTTTTAGGACTATTTTTATTTTTACCTTTTATGATTATTGGAATGTTTGTTGGAGGTGCAATTGATTACTCAGGAAAGGCAATGCTTTATGCAGGTGTTGGGGGAATCTTTATCTTTACTTCTTTAGTTGAATTTTTTCCAGAATTCTACCATGAGCATTTTAGTAAACAAAAATGGCTTTGAACAATTATTGTGTTATTTTTAGGGGTAATAGTAGCCACATTTATCTTATCATTTCATGAGCATAAATAAAAGATCAAATTTCTTGATCTTTTTTTATCAGATTTAGAGCACAAAATCTGTAGATAATGTTATAATTTAATTTATAAAATAAATTAACCATTAAGGAAACAGTAATGAAATTTAATAAAAAATCATTAATTTGAGCTATTCCTATTGCATTAGTTTTATTCTTTAGCATAATATTAATTATTATTTTTGTTCGAGAATTAAATAACCGCGTTGTTGCAATGGTTATTTCTTTGGCAATTTTAGCCATGTTAGCCATTGCAATTATCTTAATTTATAATGCATTAGTAAAACTAGCAAAAAATAAATCTTTAGTAGATAGCTCTTTTAATAAAGTTTTATATGATGTTTTAGATCAAAATAATATTGGTTTGTGTATCTATAATACTAATCATGAGATAATTTGGAGCACAAATTATATTAAAAATACCTTTGGACATGATTTTATTGGCCAAAAGATTCATAATATGATTAAAGCTTTAGACCCAAATTTAGAGAAAGGAAACTTACCATTTGATAAATACTTAAATTTACGTTTTAAAGATTCATTTTTTCAACTACAAATTTTTCCTAGTGAACATATGTTAATTTTTCGTAATGTTACAAGCGAAAATTTATACAAAGCTCAGGCTCAAGAACAAATGCCTGTGCTTGGGGAAATTGAAATTGACAATTATCCACTTTATCAATCAATTTTATCTGAAGAACAATTGTTCAAAATTAATTCAATTTTAATGAATACTTTAAATGAATATTCGCAAAGGTATAATTTTATCTACCGCCAATACACTAACGGTAAATTCTTAATTTTTACTAATGAAGATAGTATTCATAAATTAATTCAAGAGAATTTTAGGTTATTTTTTGATATAAAAAGTGCTATTTCAGATACTTTAATTAAAAAATTAACTATTAGTGGCGGGTTTTCATATGGTTGAGTTTCACTGAAACAAAAAATTGAAAAGGCTAAAAAAGGTTTAACCCAAGCGCAAGCAAGGGGAGGGGATCAAATTGCAATACATACTAATTATGCGCCAGTATTTTTCTTAGGTTCAAACACTGAAGTTTTGAAAGATAATTCCAAAACTAGAATTAGATATTTAACTGAACAATTAGAAGAAAAACTCCTTGATCCAGAAATAAACAATGTGTTTATTTACGGACATTCCTTTGCAGATTTAGATGCAATTGGTTCAGCTTATGCTTTATACGAATTAATAAAACATTACCAAAAAGAAGTTTATATTATTGCTAATACTTTTGACGCTACTACAACACAAATAATTAACGAATATAAACTTAATAAATCTAAGATTATTTTTGATCCTTCATTTGCTATTAAACACACAAATCTTAATAGCTTAGTAATTTTAACTGATGTAGCTGATCCACTAAGAACAGATAATCCAAAAGCAATTGATCAAGTAAAAAGAGATAATATCTTTATCTTCGATCACCACCGATTATTAAAGCAAATTGACTTTGCATTAAAAACAAATTGTTATATTGAAACTACTTCATCAAGTGCTTGTGAAATAGTAACTGAAATCATTATGTTTTTAGAAAATAAATTTACTTTATCAAAACTAGCATCACAAATGCTCTTAAATGGTATCTTTTTAGATACTAGTCAATTTTCTAAGTCTGTTACACCAAGAACTTTTAATGCTGCTTCTTGGTTACAAGGCTTAAATGCTAGTTCCTCAAAAAGTGTTGAAGCTTTAAAAATTGATAGTAAAACTAAGGATAAAATTCAACTTTTAATTGCAAACATTACCGAAATTAAAAAAGGCTATTATTTAGCTTATTCTGATTTAGAAGCAACTAATGATGAAATATCAATTGCGGCTAATGAAATTTTACGCATTAAAGGGCGCATTGCCTCATTTGTAGTAGCTAAATTAGCAACTTCGAAAAATACTTATAAATTAAGCGCGCGCGGGATTAATACAAATGTTCAAATTATTTGTGAAGCTGTTGGTGGCGGAGGTCATTTTAATACAGCAGCTGCAACAAGTGATGAAGAATTAAATGATTTTGTTGATAATATAAAACACGCTATCGCCACAACCAGGAGATTAATTAAATATGAAAGTAATACTAATTAAAGATTGTCAAGATGGTAAAGCCAATACCATTGTTGAAGTTTCAGCTGGATATGCAACAAACTTTTTAATCAAAAAAGGCTACGCCGTTGCATATACGGAAAAAAATATCGCTAAGTTAAATAGAGAATTAGATAATTTATTGGCTGAAGAATACTCCAAAAGATCAAATGCTTTTCAACTTAAAGCACAACTTGAAGAACTTGAATTACAATTTAGCTTAACATCTAATAAAGATAAAAACGGTAATTTAAATGTCCATGGCTCAATTTCAGCAAAAGATATTGATAAAAAACTAAAAGAATTAGGTTTTAACTTACCAAAACATGCTTTGCAAAAAATTCACCTTGTGTCTTTTGGATGACATGAAATAACTGTTCATTTATATAAAGAAATTCAAGCAAAGCTCAAAATATTTTTAAATATTACTCATGAAAAAAAATAAATATAAAAATATTTGGAAATACAAAAACTTTGAAACCTTTGAACATTTACAAAATCCTCAGACTTTATTCCATGATTTTTTAACTGAACAAATGGTTTTAAATTTTATGATTAATGATGCAGAAAGACAACAAACTGCCACACAATATTTAACTAAAGATCATTTCTTTTTTGAAGAAAATAAACAACTATTTGAATTCATTAATGAAAGGCGTAATAAAAACATCAACGGGGTAGGTGTGTTTAATGATTATTATGATATTATTAATTTTATAGAATCAGAAGATTTAAAATTACGATATCCTAAGGTTAACAGTTCTTTAGTAAATGAAATTAACTCATTATTTGTCAATCCTGATAATTTTTTAGAAAAACTTGAGCAACTAATTGAGTTAACTAAAATGCGTAATTTAGAAACTTTTTACCAAGCTTCCTTGCAAGCTTTACATACAAAAAAAGATTTAAACTTTTCAGATTCAATTCAAGATTTTAGTGTTTTTTTAGAGCAAAATTATTCAAATGCTTTGCAAAATAGTTCATTTATTTCGTTTAAAGAAGCAACCGATGAATTTGATGAATTAATCACTAATGGGATAGCTAATGATATTTCTGAAGGTTTAAAAACAGGATATGAAGTATTAGATAATTTAATTAAAGGCTTTAAACCAGGTCAATTAATTATTCTAGCAGCAAGGCCAGGGGTGGGTAAAACAGCATTAGCTTTAAATATTGCTAAAAATCTAACTCAAGAAGAAATAGTTGATCAAAATGGACAAATTCTCAGACCTAATAGCTGCGCTTTTATTTCTTTAGAAATGCCTTATGTTGAATTAACAATGCGCTTTTATTCCTCGCTTGCTTCAATTAATTTAGGTAAATTACAAAAACCTAAATTATTAGAACAAAATGAAATTGTCTTATTGCGCTCAGTTATCTCTAGAAATAAAAATACGACTAATTTACATTTTGATGATAATACTTCAAGTAAAATTTCTGATTTAGTTTGAAAAATAAAGCAACTTCATAAAGAAATTCAAACTACTAATCATAATGGACTTAGTTTATTAATTATTGACTACCTGCAACTAATTTCGGGTAATGAATTTAGTGGAAACCGTCAAAATGAAGTAGCACAAATTTCAAGAGCTTTAAAACTTTTAGCTCTTGACCTTAAAATCCCAATTTTAGCATTATCGCAATTATCTCGTAGCGTTGAATCTCGGGAAAATAAGCGCCCGCAATTAAGTGATTTAAGAGAATCAGGAGCCATTGAACAAGATGCTGATATTGTGATTTTTTTAAGTCGTAGTAATACCAAACAACAATCAAATAATGATGAAACATACTCTAATTATAATACTCATATTATCACTGATGTTTCAGTAGCTAAAAATAGAAATGGACCTACCGGGGAAGGTGATTTACTTTACGAAGGATCTAAAGTTACCTTTTATGAACGCAAATACTAGGAGCAAATAATGGATAGTTACTATAGGTATGCACAAGCAAACCAAACTACACAAACAATAAATAATTTAAATATTCATTTATTTGTTTGAATTATTATTGCACTATTAATCTTATTTTTATTTAGTGCAATTTATTCTGGCTGTGAAACAGCCTATTCTTCACTTTCAGCAGTTAAAATTCACGAGATGAAAGAAAATAAGGAAAAAGGTGCAAAATTAATTGAAAAACATAATAAACGATTTAACCGTATTTTAACTACAATTTTAATTGCTAATAACTTAGTTAATGTAGCTTCAGCTACATTAACTTCCTACATGCTTGGGCTAATTTTAAGTAGTGAAACAAGTAGATTAATTATTTCAATTTTCTTAGTAACTCCTTTGTTAGTAATTTTTGGCGAAATTACTCCAAAATTAATTGCTAAAAAAACTCCTAAGAAATATCTCCAATTTTTTAGTTGGTATATTGATATTAATTATTGAATCTTTTGAATTTTAACTTGACCTTTTTCTAAATTAACTAAAAAAGTCTATGTGACTAACTCAGAAGAAGATCTTAAAAGTATTATTAACCTAGCACAAGAAGAAGGTGTTTTGCAAGCAGGTGAAAGCATGCTAGCCCAAAAAGCTTTAGACTTAGATTCTACCAAGGTCTCTTCGCATTATGTTAAACTAAAAGACGTTACAACTATTAGTTTTAAAGCTAATGTTAAAGAAGCTTTAGATATCTTTAAAGACACTAATTATTCGCGTCTTCCAGTAGAACATGATGGGCAATTAATTGGTATATTATTGCTAAAAGATATCTTTCACTTACAACGCGGAAAAATCATTAATTATATTAAAAGAGTGCCAAATGTTTCAGCTAACTCCATTTTATCAAGTGCTTTAGAGAAAATTAGATCCCAAAGGGCTCAAATGGCCTTTGTTGTTGAAAATAACTACTCTTCAGATATTATTGGGATAATTACTATTGAAGATATCATCGAAGAAATAGTTGGCGAAATTTATGATGAATATGATGACGACCAAAAGATCTACGAAATTTCATTAGAAAAAGCCCGCATCGAAGAAGATGTAAAAATGCGTGAATTATTTAAACAATTAGAAATAGACGAAGAGTTACTAAAAGAAGAAGAATTAGACATGTATTTATATAAATGGTTAACTGATAAAACCCAAAAACCTAAATTATATAAAAATTCTCGTTATGTTTTAGCTGAGACAATTGCTTTTAAAATCATTGAAAGTCAAAGCAAACAAAAAAATCCTATCATTGAAATTTCCAAATTATAAAATTCGGAGTTATAAAGCTCCGAATTTTCTTTATCTTTAAAAATTATGTTCGTGATCTAAATTATTAAAATTTTCTTCTTTAGTTTTTGTAAGCCAATTCCAGTAATCTTTAAGTAATTTACGGTTATTTTCTAAATTATATAAACTAGGTAAATTTTCATAATAATCGATTGCAAATTCTAAATTATTTAAAAATGAATAAAAACTTAATTCAGAATCTTCAATGGTTGCTTCATTAGCTTCAGGTTTTGAAAAATAAGTCCAAGCTATAAATTCTGATCATTTTGCAAAAATATAGTGATAGTCGTCTTGATTAATGTGAATAAAATTATGGGTAATCAAAGAATTATAATTAAAATTGAAAGTTTGCTCATAACCTAAACATAAAGTTTTAACTATTGGGTTAATTGGATTAGTTAAAATATCTTGAGTATTACCCATTTCTAAAAGTTTATAATCATTAAAAATATAAATTTCAGAATAATAGTTTTTTAAAAATTCAAAATCGCTACTAATAAAAACATAGTTAAAATTATAAACTTTTGATAAATTAACTAAGATACGATTTATTTCAACTTTAAAAGCTTGATTAATTTGCATAACTTCATCACGAACAAAAATAACTTTTAAGTTTTTAAGTGAATAAAATCCAATTTGTAATTTAAAGATAGTTAAATCATCTAATTTGTTTCAAGGAGTAAAAAAATCACTTAAGGATAATGATAGAAGTTTATAAACTTTAATAAAATTTAAAATAGCTAAATACTTTTGTTTAAAACTTCCCTTAGAGGTAGTTTGAGAAGCAAAGAATTTAGATAATTTATCAATATAATCAAAACCAAATTCAACTAAATATAATGCATATTTTAAGGAATTTATTTCGTTAAAATATTTCTTCATTTCATCAGGAACAGGTCGTTTAGATAAAAATTTATAAAAAGTTTTATAAAATTTACTTGGGATTTTTTTATAAATTTTTAAATTATTCAATGATCTTGCTAATTTTAATTCTTTATTTTCTAAAGTTGCTTTGAATAATTCTTCTTCTTTATGATAGTTTCAAGCAAGCTCAGCTTGGTTAAATTTAATTTGCTCACTAAGGTGCAAAATATGATTATTGTATTTTTCGTTAGTTTCTGCAGTTTTATTTAAAGTAGTTTTTAATACTTCTAATTTGTATCTTTCTAAAGCAGTAATAGAATTATTTAAATTATTTAAATTTTCATTAGAAAGATTATAAAAAGAGGTATAAGGAATGTGAAATTCATACTTGATAATTCTTTTTAAAGTTATTAATTCTTTAGGTAACAAACGATTTTTAAACTCTAGATTTAGATTATACTTTTCAAAAAAAATAACAGCTTCTTGGTTAATGTGATTTTCTAAATCAAAAATAATATCGTCATCTAAGTATCAAAATAAATCTTGGTGTTTATACCAAAATCACAAGATTTTTTTTAATAAATATTTTGATTTATATAGATCATAAAGTTTATTGAAATCTTTTTTATTAACCTTAATTTCTTTTTTTATTAACTTTAATTTATATTTAGTTTTCAAAATAATAGAATTAAGAAAGGCTTGATTTTTCTTTTGCAATAATTCTTTATGTTTTTGCAAATATTTTAATTCATAAACTAAATCTTTAAGTTTAAATTGATTATAAACCTTAATTAAGGTTTGTGAATAAATTTTTTTTGATCAATACACATCCTTTGAATTTTGCATAATATCTAATTGCATTAAGGCATTTTGATTTGTAACTAACATTTCTTGTACTTTATAATTATCAATGTTAAATTCCTTAAAAAATTCAATAAAGATATTGGAAATTTCAGTTTCATAATTTTTAATCCAACTATATGCATCTTTGATTAATGCTTCTAGATTATTTTTTTGTTTAGTTTTAAGAATATATTTTTTTTGAAACAAAATTAAAAGACGGTCGTATTCTTTACAAATCGCTTGTAATTTAGTAGTAAAGAAATAAATTTTAGGAAAGAAATAGTTTTTTACACTAGTGATAAATTTAGGACTAAAAATATCATTTGTTTCCTTATTCAAAGTATTTTTAGCAATCAATAAACTTTCTTTTCAATATAAATTAAAAAAGTTCTCATGAGTCATCTTGTTTTTAAAATCTTTTAAATTAATATAAGCTAAATCTTTTAGTGGATTTTTAATTTTAATATCTTTAGGCAAAGTTTGATTATTATAACTAAATAAAAAGACATTTGAATTATGATCTTTTTGTACAAAGTTTCATAAAGTTTCAAATGTTAGATTTTTATTTTGCATAGGTAAGTAAAAAGCGGTTGCTTTTTTATCAAGATAAATTTCAGGAACGTAAATTTCATGTTCTAAGTTTTTAACTTTACTTTTATTGTTTCAAATAATTTTTGAAGTTTTAGGGTTTAAAAAAATATTTGAAAGAATTAATAAATTTTTTTTTGTCATATTTACCTATTTATATGATAAAGCACTATTTTTGTTAATGATGCGGTAAATAATAATATATGAAAAATACACAACAAAGATATTAAACCAAATTTTAATTGGACTAAGTAAGATATGTTGGGTTAATCAAATAAAGACATCTTCTTTGTTTGATCCACCAAATGAAAATAAATCAGCATAAGATAAAATTGGTAAATTAGCTAATTCTAAAATAGCACTAAATGAAATAATTGGCAGTAAGGTGTTGTATAAATGTGCTTTGAATTTAAAACGACCAAAAATCACAAATAACATCATTGATAAACTACCAAATGACATTAAGATAAATAAAATTCGTTTATCTGTAATAAATGAACGATTAATAATATCTTGTGGCGAATAATTAATAATTGATAAAATAATTCCTAATGATAAAGTTAAAATTATAATTGAAACTAATAAATTAATATTCATTAATAAAGAATTGTTTTGTTCTTTATTAATCTGTGAGCGTTTTTGATCATAATTAATGATCTGCAAACTATATTCATGAGCTTTAGCTAAATTACCAAGCAGCTTTGCTTCTTGGTACTTAACTCCTAATAATTTAATTTTATGGTTGATTTTATCAACTTTATACTTAGGGCTAAATGATTCTTTTAAAAAGTACATAAAATAAACACTAAAAACTCCCGGGATAAACCCATTTATACCAGCAGCTACAGTATATAAAAAGTTATAACCAACAGGCGGAACAAATAAAATTGATAAAAAGTCACTAATTAAGCCAACGAATAACCCTGTCCAAGGACCAAAAATAAATCCGGTTATTTTAATTGGCAAACTAATAAATGAAATTTTAAACGAAGGAATAATAACTAATGGCATAATTTGTACAACAACAATAGCAAAACTTACAGATATTGCAATTAAAATTGCCACAAAAGCCATTTTCTTCAAGGTTCACCTTGGAAAAAGTGAAATATCGTTAAAACTAATTTTCATGATTTTATTGGCCATTTTTCTCATGCTTTAATTATACCATTAGTTAAAATAAATTTAAATAATATCACTATTAAAATTTTAATAATAAGATATAATTTACTAAATTAAAAAAAAGGGGGGTTTAGTATAATGGTAGTGCTACAGTCTCCAAAACTGCAAGTAAGGGTTCGATTCCTTTAACCCCCGCCAATATAAAATGTAATAAGTAAGTATGCTATTCTCATGCACAAGCAAGTAAATTTTATTCCGCTTGCTTGTGCATGAGAATATTTTTTTTTAAAAAGTTTAAATTTACTTAGTCTTTTAAATAAACAAAGATTGTAAATAAAATAACTTGTTTTGCATTTAAAAATTCCAAACTTGATTTTTCAATAATTAGTAATATTGTTTGAAGTGTCCTAATTGCATTAGGACACTTATTTTTATAATATTTTTAACCCTCCAAGACAAAACCTTAGTTGAAACTGCAAATAGTGCATTTAATGAATTATCTAATGAAAGTAAAACTAAATTAGCAAGTACTAAAACTTTACTTGATGATTTAGTTGCTCAATTACCTAAACTTGAAACTTTAAAATCACAGCTGCAAACTATTATTGATACTAGAGTTTTAATTCAAGAAGAAAAAACTAAGTTTACAACTTTAGTAAATAATGAGAAAACTTTAAAAGAATATAATAATTTAAAAGATTCTACTTTTGAAGAATACTTTAAGAAAGTTCATGAAGAAATTAAAGCTAAAATTTCTACAGAACTTGGTGACAATCAAGATGCTAAAGATTTAATTGCAAAAGCTGATGAAATCTTTAAAAAGGAAAATTGAACTGACCAAGAAATGAAAGCTTTAGAAGAGCAAATTAAAACAGCTAAAGCTAATAATGCACAATACCAGCTAATTTTTAGTACTTTCACTAAAGAACCTACTGTAGATCAAGAAAATAATAGCATTGTGTTTTATTTGAAATATGACCAGAATAAATTAAATGAATTTGCTTCTAAATTTGTAAAAGTAAAAGTTGTGTTAAACCAAGGTAGTGAAGAATATATACAAGAAACTACAAGACCTATCCAGAATCCTATTTGGCAAGGTAATGACTTAGTAGAAAAATTAGCTATTAGAACAGGTAAAAAAGTTACTTTAGGTAACTACAAAAATCCTCAATATACAGAACAAGGGACAGCAAAAGGGAAAAATGTAACTGATAAAAATTCTTCAGACAATTCTACCAATGCTACAAATACTAATTTCACTGCTACAATTTACTTTAAGGATGAAAATGATAATGAGTATAAATATGCTGTAATAACCTATAAAGCGGATCCAGCTAAAAATAAACAAGCTTCTAGCAATTCTTCTTCTTAATGGAAGTTTTAAAATATACAATTAACCAGCAGATAATTTAAATTATCTGCTGGTTTTAATTAAATCATTTTATATATAAAAATTGCCGCTCAAAAGCTTATTTTTTGATTTCGCTAACAATATTCATAAAACAAAAAAGATAGATTTTATTCTATCTTTTTTTTACTTTATTAATAATGAAGCTTGATCCATTTCTTTTGGTTGTTTAATACCCATATAATCTAAAACTGTTGGAGCAATGTTTGATAATATACCATCTTTAAGTTTAACGCTTTTATCGGTGCAAATTAACATAACTGGGCTGCTAGTATGTTTAGTAGCAGGATTACCTCGCTGATCTTGGGTAATTTCTGCATTACCATGATCTGCTGTAATAAAGACTGTAACATCATTTTTGTTAGCTCATTCTATAACCCTTGCAAATTGGGTATCTAAAAATTCTACTGCTTTAATAGTGGCTTCTAAATCACCAGTATGACCAACCATATCTGGATTAGCATAGTTCATAATGGTTAAATCATAACTCAAAGCATTCTTTAAAAGTTCATCAGTAATTCCTTCTGCAGACATTTGTGGAGCAGAAGCATATGACTCTACTTTTAAAGAATCTACCATAATTCTTTTAGAATTTCTAAATTGTATATCTTTACCACCATCCATAAAGAATGTAACATGAGCATATTTTTGAGTTTCTGCAATACGAAGTTGTGTTTTATTTTCAAGTTCTAAAACTTTTCCAATTGGCATTGGAATATCCATTTCGCTAAAAGCAATAAGGGTATCTAAACCTTCATATTTCATCATTGAAACAAATTTATTGATTTTAACTTGTTTTGGCGCTTTAACATCATATAAATTTGAATTAATAAATAAATGGGTTAATTGACGTGCTCGGTCAGGTCTAAAATTAAAGAAAATAATTGAATCATGATCTTTAACAAAATAATCTTTTGTTAAAGAATTATTGATTGCTGGTTTAAAAAATTCATCTGAGATTTCTTGCTTATATTGATCTTCAACATAAGCAAGAATATCACTATAACTTTCTTTAGTTTCCCCTAAAGTAGCATTATAAGCTTCAAAAACCCTATCAAACATTTTATCACGATCCATGGCATAAAATCTTCCAGAAATTGAAGCTATGTGGTAACCATATTCAGTGCAAATTGCTTGCAATTTGCTTAATGATTCTTTAATTGATCTAGGAGCTACGTCTCTTCCATCGCCAAATACATGTATAGCGACTTTTTTAAGTCCATAGCTATAAGCTGCATGTAATAATTCAAATAAATGATCTTCTAATGAATGAACCCCACCACTAGATAAAAGTCCCATTAAATGCAAGGTAGTATTGTTTTTCAAGACATCTCGAAAAACTTCAACAAAAGCTTTAGTGTCTTTGTATGTACCATCATTTAAAGCTTTTTTAATTAATGATAAGCCAGTATAAACAATGGTACCAGCTCCAATATTTAAATGGCCTACTTCTGAATTACCCATTTGTCCTTCAGGAAGGCCGACAGCTTGTCCTGAAGCTTGAATAAGAGAATTTGGGTAAGAAGCAAATAAATAATCAAAGGTTGGAGTTTTAGCTAAAGCAAACCCATTACCTTGTGTTTGCTCTCTAAGACCTAAACCATCAATAACAATTAAAACTGTTTTTTTCAAATTTCTCCTTATATAATTTTGATTGTAAAATAAGTTATATTATACTAAATAAATAAAAATTATGTTTAAAAATAACCCATTTAAATGAGTTATTTTAAGAATAATTAAAGATATCTTATGCAGCAGCAGCAGCAGCAGGTTCAGTTGTTTTAGTTTTAGGATTATGGATTAGAACTTGGTATTTATATTCATTATCCTGTTCATCTTTAAAGTATATTGTTGCTGTAAATTGAGTTTGTGAGGCTTTTTTTCCTGTAGTTCCTGTAGTTCCTGTAGTTCCTGTAGTTATTTTAAGTTTTACAATAACATTGTTGTGTTCATCTCTTGTAAGTTCACGAATAAAATAACTTGTTTCTTGTTCATAGTTTTGTCCTTCTTGTCTAATAACTACTTTTACCTTAGGGAATTTTTCATTGAATTTATTGATTTGTTCTATATTTTCTTTCAAATAAAACACAATGCTATTATTTTCTTGATCTACAGTAGGTTCTTTAGTGAAAGTACTAAAAATTAGCTGGTATTGTGCATTATTAGCTTTAGCTGTTTTAATTTGCTCTTCTAAAGCTTTCATTTCTTGGTCAGTTCAATTTTCCTTTTTAAAGATTTCATCAGCTTTTGCAATTAAATCTTTAGCATCTTGATTGTCACCAAGTTCTGTAGAAATTTTAGCTTTAATTTCTTCATGAACTTTCTTAAAGTATTCTTCAAAAGTAGAATCTTTTAAATTATTATATTCTTTTAAAGTTTTCTCATTATTTACTAAAGTTGTAAACTTAGTTTTTTCTTCTTGAATTAAAACTCTAGTATCAATAATAGTTTGCAGCTGTGATTTTAAAGTTTCAAGTTTAGGTAATTGAGCAACTAAATCATCAAGTAAAGTTTTAGTACTTGCTAATTTAGTTTTACTTTCATTAGATAATTCATTAAATGCACTATTTGCAGTTTCAACTAAGGTTTTGTCTTGGAGGGTTAAAGCTTCAACAGTAAAGTTTAAAGCAACGCTATGATCAGCATTAAATTTGTTTTCTTGTTCAAGATTTTGAATTTTAACTTTAAGTTCATCTAGTAAGCTTTTTTCACTGCTTAAAAGGTTTTTAATAGCTTGATCAAATTTATCGTATCAATTTAATGCATATTCAACATCACTTTTATCACTAACTTGCACTGAAGCCTTAGATTTAGCTAAAATATTAGCATTATCTTGTTTGAATTTATCAGCTTCTGAAGTATTATGATCATTTAAGGCTTTGGCTGATTCTAAATCGTTAATTTGTTTTCTAAGATCATCTAATAAAGTTTTTTCACTTTGTAATTTTGTAATTCCATCGATAATAGTTCCAACAACTTGACTATAGTTAGTTAAAGCAGCATCAACTGCAGCTTTATCTGAAATAGCTACAGTTGTTTTAGTTTTAGCTAAAGCAGCACTATTATCAGATTTAAACTTAGCAATTTTTTCTAAGTCTTGGATTTGTAAGTTAAGTTGATCCATTTTAACTTTTTCGTTAACTAACTTAGCTTGTTCTTGTGGTGTTAATTGCGCATAAGCACTTAAAGCTGATTGTAATGTTGCTTTATCATTTATTGTAATATTAGCAACAGTTTTAGTTAAAACTGTTTGATTATTTTTCTTAAAATTATCTGCAGGTGTAACTTCATTTGCTTTACCTTTGCTAGTTACTGCAATAATTGCAGCAGTAGCCACAACAGCACCACCAAATGTAAGTCCTCCACCTAATAAGATTCATTGTTTTTTTGTCATTTGTACTCCTGTTTAAATATAAAATTTATTAAATTTAGTAATATATTAATTATTAATTGAATTACTATAAAAAATTATATAGATTTTTCAAAAAAAAAAAAAAAAAACATTATTATTTTAAAATACTTAATAAAGCCTAAAAAAGTAAAACAAACACCGTTTTAAACTGGGAAATTTTTTCCGGACGGTTTTACCTTCCCCAACCATTCCTTTTGGCTTAGCCAAATGGTATGGTTGGGTAAGGTTTTTTATCTTATTTTTTTATAGTTATATCAGTTTATAAATTCTTTAATTTTTTGTGATAATTCAATAAAAGTAAATCTTTTACATGTTTGTTCAAAATTTAGGAAAATCTCGCTTTTAAGAATGGAAAAGAAATACTTGATTTCACGATTATCAAGACTATTGCCAATTCTTGATATTGATATTCTACCTTTTAGGGATTCTATTTTTTAGTATATTCAAGTGATGAGTAAGCAGAACCATGGTCAGAATGTAAAATAAAATAATTTTTAAATTTTGTATTACTGATATTATTCAAAACTAGTTCGGTATCATTTTTAAGTGATAATTCATAGGTCACAAACTTAGTTTTGTGATCAATAATTGCTGATAAATAAATGTGATTCTGTTTAATATCTTTTGGTGCTTGTATGTAGGTTACGACTGTTGCATATATATTATCGTTGCATGAATTATAATCTCTTTTTACTAAATCAGGCACTTTAACACATGTATTTTTAGACTCTTTTGTTTTACGTTTTTGTCTAACAAATGTTTCAATTTAAGCTTTTTCATATAATTTCCTAGGGTTCTAGGATTTATGTCAATATTGTATTCTTGGAAAATATATTTAGCGAGTCTTCTACGTCCATACCTCTCTTTATTTTCAACAAAACTTTGAAAAATTATTTCTTTATGTTTAATCTTTAACTCTTTAGCTTTATGATTATGTTTCAATTTCTCATAATATGTAGATCTTGCTATTAAAAAAATTTTGCTTTCTTTTTTGACGACAGATTTTCAATTTCTTTAATATTTTTAATGTCTGCATCAATATTATTTTCATTAAAAATTCGATAGTAGTATTTTATAACTGCATCTTTTTCATCATCTTTAAGCATATCAATTCATGTATAATCAAGAACTTTCTTTATCTTTCTTAGGTGATTTACCACTTTGAGATTCTATGTTCATATTTAAATTATATAATTTTCTTTTCTTTAACATATTTCTCAGTTATCAAAACAGTAATTTTCAAATTCTGCTTTAGTTATAGTTAAGCTCAAATATTTATCCTATGAGTCAAAAATTTGGACTCATTCTTTAGTCTTTAAATGTCTCATAAATACCTCTTTTTCTCTATATTAAAAATATTCGGATTTTATCCGAATATTTTTTCCCTGTCTATTTTATTAAGTTAATGGTGTTTGTTAAATAAGTTATTTAGCTATTTTTTCTTCGCTTGCTTGCTTTACTTCATTAAAGCTTGCTCCTGCATTAGCTAAAACATAAGCAGCAAAGGTATTTTCAACAAAAGCTCCCTTAGCTACGTAAATTTCTTTGTTTGAAACTAAGTTAGTTATTGCTTGAGCTCCTAAGGTTGCTGAGCCTAAATCTGAATAAATGAAAATTTCATTTATCTCAGAATTTGCTTCAATAGCTTCTAAAATTTGCATTGGCTCAGTCCCTAGTTCTGTTCCTTGGTTTACTCCGCCTAACGCAATAATTTTAATATTATCATTATTAATTGGTAGCATCTTAGTTAAATACTCTTTCAAAGTATTAGCTAAATTATAATAATGACTAATTAAAATAAATAATTTTTTATTCATTATTATAATCCCTTCACTAATGATCTTAAGATAATAGCAGTCGTATAAGCTCCTGGGTCAATTGAACCATAGGAGCGATCTTTAAGATATGAAGCTCTTCCTCTCGTGGCAACCATATCTTTAGTTGCGATCACTAAAGTTTCTAAATATTTTAATAATTCTATTCTAATTGAATCGTTAAACTTAGGGTACTCAAAGACTTTAAGACTAAAAGGTCTTCAAATATCATACATAGTTTTATCATTTAATTTACATTTACCTAAAGTTTCTAAGGTATCTGCAAAACTTTTGGTAAAGTTTTGGAAGGAAGCCCATGAAATTGTTTCTAAATCCTTAAAAGCTTTTGAGCCATTTAAAAACGACATTCCATATAAAGGACCTGAAGCACCCCCTACTTTAGCCATTAAGGTTTTTCCTACTAAGGCAAAATACTGTTCTAAGTTTAAATTATTTGTATCTAAGGCAATTGCGGCTGCAAAGCCCCTAGAAATATTATAACCATGATCGCCATCACCAATGGCTTGGTCTAATTCTGATATATAATCAATTTGGTTAGTCAATTCATCATGAATTGACTTAATTATTTCTTTAGCTTTAGATAAATTTATTTTCAAGTTTTAACCTCTGTTTCCTCTTTTTAATAAATCTTTTAATTCGCTATCTAATTTAAGCAAAGAAAGCGAGATTCCTTGCATTTCTAAGGAAGTCATAAAGTTACCTACTTTAGTTTGGTAAATAGTAATATTCAATGATGCTAAATATTCTAATGCATCATTAGCTGCTATATATAATTCAAGTTCAGGAGTGCCTCCTAAGCCATTAACTAATAAAGCAACTTCTGCATTTTGATAATCAAAATCTTTAAGAATTAAATCAAGCATTTCCTTAATTAATTCTTGTGATCTTTTCATCTTAGTTCTTTTGATTCCTGGCTCACCATGAATTCCAAGACCAAATTCAATTTCATCTCCTGGTAAATTAAAGGATTCTTTACCAGTTGTTGGGATAATTATTGAATTAAGGCTTAATCCAAAACTGCGCACATTATCAACAACTTTTTGTGCCACACGTTTTACTTCACTTAAACCTGCTCCTCTTTGTGCCATTGCCCCAGCAATTTTGTGCACAAAGACTGTTCCAGCTATTCCCCTTCTACCAATAGTTCAAGTTGAATTTTCGACAGCAACATCATCATTAACTAAAACTGTTTCAACTGCTTTGCCACTAGCTTGAGCAAGTTGTTGCGCTATTTCAAAATTAAGTTTATCCCCTGTATAGTTTTTAATGATTAATAAAGTTCCAACTTTTGAATCTAAAGCATTAATTGCTGCTTCAACTTGGTCGGGAGTTGGAGAGGTAAATATTTCTCCTGCAACTGCCGCGCTTAACATACCTTTACCAATATATCCTAGGTGCGATGGTTCATGTCCTGAACCTCCACCTGAAATTAAAGCAACTTTATTTGGGTCATAAGTTTTATCATATAAAACATTATAACCTTCAACTCTTTGTAATTTTGGATTAGTTTTAACTATTCCTTGAAGCATTTGTTCGATAATTGCTTCTTTTTGATTAATAAATTTTTTCACTGTTCCTCTTTAAATAATTTTTAGATAAGCATGAATAAATTTGTGCAAGATTAATGCACAAATTTAATTATATCTTATTTTTTAAACCGCAAGAGCAATTGCTCCAATTATTGCCCCACCAAGCATTGGAGCTAATACTGGTACTCATGAATATGATCAATTAGCACCAACATGTTCTTTTTGTCTTGGACCAAATAAAGTTCTTTCCATTAAAAAGTACACAATTCTTGGACCAAGGTCTCTAGCTGGGTTGATTGCATATCCAGTTGATGACCCTAATGACATACCAATTACCATAACAAGTAAAGCAACTGGAAGTGGACCTTGAGCTCAACTAATTAAAGCAAAGTGTGTGCTTCCTAAAGCTAAGATAACTCCAACAAGTAATAAAGTACCAACTAATTCATAAGCAAAGTTAAAAATAACTGCGTTTTCTTTCACATTATCATAAGCTGGTCCTGTACAGTGAGCTGCACGCACTGAGGATAAATCTGTTTCTTGAATGTGTTTTCAATTAATAAAGTTTAAGATAATTTGCCCAGCCATTGCACCTAAAATTTGCAATGGAATAAATGCTAATTCATGGTAGTTTTTAAACTTACCTGCAAGTAATGAAAAAATTGTTACAGCTGGGTTTAAATGAGCTGGGCCACCCATTGCTATTGCAACTGTTGCAGCAACTAATACTGCAAGACCTCATGCTAAGGCAATAACTACTCATTTTCCTGGTTGGTTAGCAAACATACGTTTTGCAGAAACGCTGTAAACTACTCCATTACCAAAGATAATAAGAATCATTGTTCCAATAAATTCTGATAAATATAACATACGTTTTCCTATTCTAAATCTTTAATTCAATTTAATGTTCGTTTAACTGATTCATTTCAGCCTTTAAGAAGTTTAGCAACTTCTTCTTGGCTAAGCTCTGGTTCAAAAACTTTGTCTGGTAAGTTAAGAGTTTTTACTTCCTCAATGTTTTTCCAATATCCAACAGCTAGTCCAGCAAGGTATGCTGCTCCTAAACCTGTAGTTTCGATATTAGATGGTCTTTGGACTTTAACATTTGAAATTGATGATTGAAACTGCATTAAGTAATTTGATTTTGAAGCTCCACCATCAACTTTTAATGAAATAATGGGTTTTCCTAAATCTTTGGCCATAGCTTGTATTAAATCATTTGATTGGTAAGCAATTGAATCTAAGGTCGTTTTAACTAAATGCTCACGTTTAGTTCCTCTTTCAAGTCCAAAGATTGCACCACGAGAATATGAATCTCAATATGGTGCACCAAGACCAGTAAATGAAGGAACTAAGTAAACTCTTTGGTCATCTTTAACTAATGAAGCAAAGAAGTCTGATTCAGCGGCATCGTAAATAATTTTAATTGAATCTCTTAATCATTTTATTGCTGCGCCAGCAATAAAGACTGATCCTTCTAGGGCATAAACAGTTGGTTGGTTACCAAGTTTTCATGCAATAGTAGTTAAAAGTTTATTTTGTGATTTAATAGCAGTTGTACCGGTATTAACTAAAGTAAAACATCCTGTTCCGTAAGTATTTTTTACCATACCTACTTCAGTACACATTTGACCAAATAAAGCAGATTGTTGGTCACCAGCTACTCCGGTAATTGGCACTTTACCAAGTGCTTTATTTGACCATAAGGTTGGTTTAACATAACCATAATGTTCAGAAGAAGATTTTACTTCCGGTAAAATTGAGCGAGGAATTTCAAATAAATCTAAAATTTCTTGGTCTCAATCTAAAGTGTGAATATTATAAAGCATTGTTCTTGAAGCATTAGATACATCAGTTGCATGTACTAATCCATCAGTTAATTTTCAAATTAACCATGTATCAATTGTTCCGGCTAATAATTTACCTTGGGCAAGTTTTTCCTGTGCCTCTGGAACATTTTTTAAAATTCAACGAATTTTAGTTCCGCTAAAATATGGATTAATAATTAAACCTGTTTTAGCGGTAATTTTTTCGTTTCATTCTGTTGACAATAAAGTATCACAATATTCAGAAGTTCTACGATCTTGCCAAACAATAGCATTGTATACTGGTAAGCCAGTTTCTTTATCTCATAAAACAATTGTTTCTCTTTGGTTAGTAATTCCTAAAGCAGCAATATCATGTGATTTAATTTTTGCTTTATGCTTTGCGCTTTGCATTGTTGATAATTGCACATTTCAAATTTGAAGTGGATCGTGTTCTACTCATCCTGATTTAGGGAAGTGTTGATCAAACTCCACTTGACTACTTGCCACAATTTGCCCTTCATGATTAATAATTAAACTACGGCATGAAGTAGTACCTGAGTCTAAGGTAATAACATATTTATTTTGCATTTAAACTCCTTAAAATTTAATTTTAAATTTTGGATTATAATTTGGATCTTTTTCCAAGGTTAATCCAGCTTCTTGTACTAATTTTGCAATTTCTAGTGCAATAGCTGGGGCTGAGGCGATAGCAGGAGATTGCATTCCTGCAGCATTAATGAATTTTTTATTATCTTTAGCTGAACGTATCACAAAGTCATTAGTTTCAATGTCAATTGGACGAGAGCCAGCTAAAGTCATTTCGGTTTTATCCATTCTAATTGACGGAATAATTTCTTTTCCAATTTGACCAATATATTCAAATTTTTCTTTAGTGACTAATCTAGTTTCTTCTTTTGGCACATTTTCTTGTGCTGTTGGCCCTACTAAAATTCTTCCATCAAGCATAGGAGCAACAATTACTCCCTTTCCGTGAATTGTTGGAACTTTGAAACAAATTGAATTAACAATTCCTGCTTCAGAACGAGATAAAATTCGATATTCACCGCGGCGAGTAGTTTGTTTAAAATCACCATATCCTGCTTTTTCAGCTAATACATCAGCATAATGACCAGCAGCATTAATAACTACTTTTGCAATGATATTTTCACCATTAGCTAAAGCAATATTAAATTCATCATTTATATATTTAATATCTGTTACTTTAGCATTAGTTCTTAATTCTGTGCCATTTTGCTCACTTGCTCCCATAAAAGCATAAGTTGCTCTTACTGGATCAATGGCATACGAGCTAGTACATAATAATGCACCAACAACTTTAGGATTGACATTTGGTTCCCGTCTCAATACTTCTTCTTTGTCAATAACTTGCAAGAATTCTTTTGGAACTTTATTTGTTAAACCTCTTTCATAAAGCATGTGCACATGATCCATTTCCTCTTGGTTAAAAGCTAAAATAAGCGAATCAACTTTTACATGGGGAAAAGTTAAATCTTTAAAAATTTTTTCACGTCAAAGTTGGTTACCAAGCACATTTAAACGTGCCTCAATTTTGTGTGGTTCAGGGTCAAAACCTCCATGGATTGCTCCTGAATTACCCTTGGATGTTTCATCCGCAAAGATTGGATTTTTTTCTAGTAAAGTGGTTTTAAGTTTGTATTGTGAAAGCTCATAGGCAATAGCCCCACCAATAATTCCTCCACCAACAATTACTATGTCGTATTTGTTTTGCATATATCTCCATAAATTAAAATTGATTATATTTAAAATAGGTGTATGTAAGTATATATTTAAATTTAGAGTTGAAAGTTACATACATTTTAATTATTACATATTTTTTACTGAAAACTCTAACAAAACACTTATAGTTGACTAGTCATCTGAAAATAATTTCCACATTTTTATGCATATTTTAAGGTTTAAATATCTAAAAACTAAGAAAATTAAAGAAAAAACTAGCATATGATAGTTTTTGTTATTTTGACATTTTTTCTAAACGTTTGTTAAATTTATCAATTCTTCCGGTAGCTTTTACTTGGGTTCTATTTCCAGTAAATACAGCATGGCAACCTGAGCAAACATCAACTGAAAAGTTTTTTCTTACTGATTTAAAAACAAATTTAGTTGCACATGTAGAACAAGCAATTTGCACTTCATGATATTCTGGGTGAAGATTCTTTTTCATAATATTCCTTATTAATTATTATTTTGAGTAGAACTCAACAATCAAGGCATCTTTGATTTCTTGATGAATTTCAGTTCTTTCTGGTAATCTATCTAATTTAAAGGCAAAATCTTTTCTAGTTAATCATGCAGCTGCTTCTTTAGTTTGTAAAGCTTCAACAATTTGTTTGTTTGCACGTGATTTTTCTTTTAATTCAATTGTATCACCTAATGATACTAAAATTGAAGGAATGTTTGCTTTTTTACCATTTAAAGTGAAGTGTCCGTGGTTAACTAATTGACGAGCTTGTCTTCTAGTTGTTGCAAAACCAGCTCTATAAACTAAGTTATCTAAACGTATTTCTAATAATTGAAGTAAGTTTGTACCAGTAACACCTTTTAATTTAGTAGCCTTTTGGAAAGTTTTACGTAATTGTTTTTCGCTTACACCAAATAAATGTTTTACCTTTTGTTTTTCATATAAGTGTAAACCGTAATCTGATAATTTAACTCTACGTGTCCCATGTTGTCCAGGAGCATATGTTCTTTTTTTCCCTTTAGCGAATTCTTTTCCGCTTTCAAGAATTGAGAAACCTAGACGACGAGATTTTTTAAATACAGGTCCTGTATATCTTGACATATTATTTCCTCTTTTCTATTGTGCACTATTTTAAGAGGGCTCATTTCTACTTTAAATTAATTTTAACTTAATGTGTTCAATTAAATTCAGCTTCTTTACTAACAAAATTAGCACGTTAAAATTAGGTTTAACCCTTAAAGTATAATAAGCTGCTGTTTATAATGCTTTGCTATTATAACATAATTTATAGTATTGTTAAATAAGTTTTTAAGAGTTATTTTAACTTTTCTGAACTATAAAATTAGTGCTCTTCTTTAGAGTTCAAATTTCTTTTTTTATTTATCTTGCGATAAGATTTTAAGTTAATTAAAACTAAATTATATGGAAAGATACTTAAAAAATAATGGTATTGTTCTTTTGTTGCAAAGATATCATTATCAAATTGATCATAATTAATTTCATGAATAAAACTATTAAAAACAAATCACGAACAATATATAAATAATCTCTTAGTTTGCTTTTTAGTAAAATTAAGTTTTTTTAAAAAATAATCATTTGGTTCAAAATAATTTTGATCTGGTAAATTTTTATTTTCTTCTCTTCATTGATCAATTTTATCCAAATTAATTCATAAAATAATTCAACGATTAAAATAAACTGAATAAAAATAAATACTCACTAAAACTAACAAAACTATTATTAAAACATACGTTATGATAATAATAGTTTCATTGACTTCTAATAATCTTAAAAAATTCATCATAACATCACTAAAAAATAGTAATGAAGCCATTATCAAACCATGAATTCTCCAAAGTCAATTCAAAGTTATTACATTTTTGCGGTAGCTAAGTTCATATTTTTCAAAAATTTTATGCACAGCGTCAAAAAATCAATCTTCAAGCTTAAGTCTTCGTCTTTGAAAATATTTTTGGGTGTACTCTGTTGATATAAAAAATAAATTTGCTTGGCCAATAAGGTTGCTTCTTGAATTTTTAATATAAATAAATAAAAAAATACTTAAAATTAACCATATTAGAAATAAAATAAACCAAAAAGCAAACATGATCGCATATTTCATCTTTAAAACCTTTTACTTTCTTTCTTTATATATAAAGTATTTTTTAGCTTTATTATCACAAATCATTGATCAAGGAAGAATTTGCTTAAAATATGCTCACTCTTGTTTTGTAGTAAAAATATTTTCATTGACATTTTTATATTTTAAATTATTTGTAAATTTATAGCATTTACCTTGTTCAATTAAAAATAATTTTGATGGTAAATTATCTAAATTATTTAAAACAAGACTTAGTTCTCTTGTATCATCTAATTCTTGGTTAAAGGTTTTTCACTTTGTATATAATTTTTTAAAATGGAAACTTGAAATAATAAATTTATTAGTATTAAACTTATAAATAAATAAAAATATTACACCTGTACAAAGAGTTCCAATAAATACAGTTATGCTTTGATTTAAATAATGATCTTTACTAAGGTAAACAACATGCATTATTGCATAAACATATAGTAAAATAAAAATTAACAAGATAAATTGGTCTCAAAAGCGTAATCTTTTGAATTTTAGCGATGCTAAATAATCTTGGTATTCATCGTGTAATAAATCAATAACTTTAAAATATTTTTGCTTTATTTTTATTTTATTTTCCATAAAAAATTTAATTGTATTACCATTAAATAAATTATAAATATGGAAAAAAGGTAATTTTCACTTACGAAATTTAAAAGTTTTATACCAAATATAAAAGATAGTTAATAAAACAAGTAATGCAGATGTTAAAATAGTATTTCAAAGAGGTGGTCGAAACATAAATCAAAGAAAACTATCAAGTAATGATCCTGGTTTAAAATCAGTTGATTCATTAATTTTAAAAAAAATTTGTGAAAGCATTTTTTCCTTTTATTTATCTAAATTTTTAATAAAGTTTTGAGTAACTTTTGTTGCATTTATTTTAATGGTGTTATAAGGCAATACCATTAAAAAATATAAATATTGTTCATAAGAAGCAAAATACTCTTTAGCTTCATTATTATAAGCAATCTTAAATTTAAAGAAATATCAAAATTTTTGGTCTCTCGAAATCAAAAAATTTCTTGGTTTTGGTTTGTTTGAAATTTCCTTAAGTTCGGGCAATGAAATAAAAATTTTTTCATTGCTAAAATCTTTGTTTTTGTTTTTCCATCTTTCAATATTATTAACACTTAACTCTGTTATTGCTAAATATTTTCAGTAAATGATTCTTAAAATTCATGCTGAAAATATAAAAGTGAATAAAAGCAATAAATAAAAAACTAAGCCTAAAACTAAAAAAGTTCCAAAATATTCAGCATTTGGAGTAATAAATTCAAAATATGCTATAGGTATTAAAAAACTAAAGAAGATAATTGCTAAAAAAATTATAATGTTTGCATTTTGGAAGTAATTTAGTGAAATTTCTATTTTTTATATTTTAGCTTTTGGTCATTAAAGATTTTTATTAAAGCTTCAAAATAAAAATCCTCTAATTTTATTTCTTTTTTAATGTAGTAATTTTGAGTTTCTTTTTTTGCTATAAAAAATAAATTTGGAAAAAAGTGGATATTGTTCTTATGATTTATTTTTAAATATAAAAAAATATACAAAATTAACAATAATCATAATATAAATAATATAATTCAAACACTAAGAATAAGTTCAAATCTCATTTTTAACCTAAATTATCTTCTAGCAATTTGTTGCTATGTTTACTTCTAAGATATTCATATGAATATCTTAGGTTGTTCTTAGTTACAGTTCTTCTAACTTTTATTAAAGTATAACTTTCCAGTTCATACTTACTCATAGAAAGCATTTCTTTTCTACTAAAAATTTTGCCATCTATTAGTCGTTTAAAAAACACATTAGTTCCCCCTGTTCCACCACTTTTATAAGCATAGTTTTGTCTAGTCTCAGAAACTACAACTACTTTATTTAGTTTTTTAAAATTAACTCATTGGTCATTATAGTTTTTTCTCATTAATTCAATTTGTTTTGCTTCTGACAACAAATTCTTTAGTTCCTGCTCATCACCATCAAGTTGAACAGAATTTTTAACAAGGCCTAAAAAGTCATATCCAAAACTAAAATAACTAAAACCTTTTGATAAAGTTTTTGCAAAAATAGAATTTGCAATTTGTTTTTTACCAGCAAGTTGAATCATTGATACTGCTAAATCTAGTCCTAATTTAGCAGTATCAGTAATTACATCATTAAAGTTTCCTTTTTCTAATTTACCCAATAATTCTAATTGCTTTTTTATAGCATTAATTTTAATTTTTCGATATTCTTTTATGGCGCTAAGCAAAATTGCTAGAGCTCCAGCTGATGCAGCAGCAAAAGCTAATGGCGGCACAAAAAAAGCAATAAAGCTACTAAAAACAGCGAGAGCGCTTAGTGTAACAATGGCAACTTGTATATTTCTATTTATTTGTTTTTCTTCAAATAATTTTGTTTGTAGCTCAGATTTTACTTTAAAAAGTTTTTGATATTTTTCTAAGAGTATATGTATAACTTTAGAAGTACCTGGGTCATTATTTATATAAGTATTATATTGTGTTAAAAGACGTTCTGGTGCTTTTTGTAGTTCTTTTGCAACTTTCGTAGTCTTAACTTCTTTTGAAATTTTAACTAACTCATTATTGTATTTTTCAACTAAATTTGATTTTTTTAAAAATGATTTTACATGTTTGTTAGTTAATAGTTTGTTACTTTTTTCTAAATCCAGATTATCAGTTACTTTAGTTAAAAAAGTATGTTTTATTTTGTGATTTTTTTCAGTATTTTTGGTTTGTGATAAATCATTAATATGATCATAATCTTTTAAAGTAGTCTGAACAGTTAGCAAAACATTATTAACTAAATTAGTTTGACTTTGCTCTGAAATATTGCTTTCTTGGATTCTTTGTGTATTAGTAGCAACACTAGTAACAGCACCAAAATTAGCAACCTGGATTATATCTAAATTAGAAATTAAAGCTTTTTTAAAATTCATTTATTATTACCCTACCTGTTTTATTTCACGTCAAGAGATCTAATGGCATAATTTTATTAAAATATTCAAAATCATCTAAAGTTTTAAAGATATTTTGATTTGAATTTTTATATTTCCAATTTATCTTAACTTTAATTAATTTATTTGATAAGTCTTTAAAAAATAATTTTTTATTTGTATTATAAATAGTTAATAATTTATCATTATATATATTTAAAAAATTACATTTTATATCTAACTTAGAATTAAATACTTCTCACTCTTTAAGTTTTTGTTTATAATCCACATCTTCAATAACATACTTTTTAATATTTATTTTAATTAAAATAATGTAATAGATAAAGTTTAATGTAGGTGTTAAAAGAAATATAATAATGCTTGTTATATAATATTCAACATTAATAATAAATAAACTTAAAATTATATTTAAAACACTATTAATTCAAATAAATAAGGTCAAGATATTTTCTGAACTAATAAAGTTTATAGTCTTCTTTCAATATACTTGATTTAAAAATTTATTATAATCTTCTAAGACTAAGTTTATTATTTCAAAATATTTATGATCTATTTTTAGTTTATTTTTAATAAAAAAACTTTTTGTATTTCCATTCAAAATATTGTAAATGTGAAAAAATGGTAATTTAAACTTAGTTATCAATAAATATTTTTTGGTAAGTGAAAATATGATAAGTAAAGCGAGAATAATAGTTACACTAATTAAAACTGTATCTGAATAATCATATTTTAATAAAATTCAAAAATTATTTGGATCATTGCTTCACGTACTTTTAGGTCCAAAATTAATAAAATTTGAAGCTCGAAAAATTCCTTTGTACAAAATAACTCCTAACTTTATTTATTATACTATATTTCAATTTAACAACATAAAGTATCATGTTCATAAATTCGCTAAAAATATAAACCCCTCCTAGATTCACATTATCTAGAAGGGGTTTTGTTATTAAGTCTAAAAAGCAAAATTTATTATAAATAATGTTTAAATTATGTGTTATATCATTTAGTAACTTTATCACTAAAGTATGTAGGCTTTGTTTATCACTTGAAATATTTTATTGTATTTGAATATGTAAATTGTTTTTAATTAAGAATGCTTCGCAAATATTAGATGCTTTATTAAATATGCAACAGGTATTCATTAAGTTAATTCATCATGATCTTAATAAGCACTAATTCAATTTATTTTTAGTATATTATTTTCATAAATAGGAATTATAAATCATGCTTTAGAAGTTTTAATATTATTAGTACTAGGTATAATAAAAATATAATTATTTTTAGAACTTCGTATGCATCTTGGTATTTAAATGCAATTCATAAAATAAGTTTTAATACCTTTGTTGAATAACTAGCTAGTTTAATTTAATTCTTTAAATCTTTTTATAATATAAGTATCAAATTCATCCTCAGTTTCAAATTCTTATAAAATTAGTTGCTCTATAGCAATAATTCTTTATATCTTCTAAATAAAGAGGATAATTATCAAAGAAAGTTCTATTAAATGTATCTATGTTTAGTTGCATATATTAATATTTTTATATAACATCATTATCTTCTAATTATTCTTTTAGTACAAAGGTAACTAGTTTATAAATATTTTTATATTTAAGAAAAAGTTTATCATACATTTGTTAAATTTGATTTTTAATAAATGTTAAAGAGCAAGAAAATGTAGTTAAAGGTAAATTTATAAAAACTAACCTAGTTAAATAGGTTAGAAATTTTTTTCATTATCATATTTATATTCAGAACTAAAATTAGATTTTAATTAATATGTAATTTAAACTAAAATGTTTTAAAGAAATCAAATGATACTTTTTTAGAATTTAGTTTAATTTTATCATAAGGTAAAATAGCTGAAAAATACAAGTATTTTTCTGGTGTATCAAAAATTTCTTTAACTACTACTTGATAATTTATTTGATAACTAAAACAACCTCTAAATAAACTTTTATTTGCAATTTTAATTTTTTGAGGATTTTGAAATTTTTGGTGATATATACTTTTTAGCTCTTCTAAAGTAATAAAATTATTACCAGAAAGTTTGTCATTAGTTCTTTTTCAATTTTGAATCAAAGCTCAATCAATTTGTAAAATTCTATAAGTAGTATAATAATCATTATTTAAATACATTGTTTTCAAAATAAGTATAATAATAAAAAAACCAAAGATAGAAATTCCAACAATATATCCTAAAGATAAATGTTCCAAAACAAAAATAATAAAGTAACTGAAAAATACTACTAAAAGGCCAGTCATAGGATAAATTGTTTTAATTACATATAAGAGTTTGAGTTTTCTTTGATAAAAGTATTTGTATTGGTCAATAATAGATTCCAAAAATTCAAAAAATCAATCTTCAAGTTTAAGTGCATTCTTCTCGAAATACCCTTGAGTATCTTTAGTTGCAATAAAGTATAAATTAGCAGTTAGTAAGTTTAAATATCTTGTTTTTTTGTATTGATATATAACAAAAATACTAACTAAAATTCATATGATAATCAAAAAAATTCAAATAACAATCATTGAGACAAAAAACATTTTTATCCTAAGTTATCATTTAAGGTTTTATTGCTCTTTTTGCTTCTTATATACTAGTATGAATAAGTTTTATTATTTTTTGTAACGGTTCTTTTAACTTTTATTAAATTATAACTAGCTAATTCATATTTGCTCATAGCAAGCATTTGCTTACGGGTAAAGATTTTCCCATCAATTAGACGCTTGAATATCATATTGGTTCCTCCAGTGCCACCATCTTGGTATGCTTTAATTTGCGGTGTTTCTGAAACAACAACTATTTTATTTAATTTCTTAAATTCTTCTCACTGAGCAGTGTTTTCTTTTTTTAAGTCTTGAAGCTGTGTCTTTTTATCAAAAATTCTTCTTAAATCATCGTAATCTTTTTTTAGATCTTCGAATGATTGAAAAAGTGAAACTATATCATAACTTATGCTAAGGCCAGATAGAATGTTTTCTCCTGCTTTTGTTAAAACTTTTGAAGTTAATTCATAAGCGGTATTAATTTGATTAACTATTAAATAAACATCAAGAGACATTTTAGCAGTAGTTTTTAATGTCTCGTTATAAGAAGTTGTATTAATTTGTTCAAGTCATTTTAAACTTTGGTGAATTGAATTAGCTCTTGTGACATTATAATCTCTAATATAGCCTAAAGCCCAAGCTAAAGTGCTAAAACAAGCACTAACAAGAGCCGAAACAGGAAACAAGAAAGCCAAAATACTAGATACAACTACTAAAGCCGTTAGAGTTACAATAGCTATATTATAAATTTTAATTATTTATTGTTCATTTCTTAGTTGTGAATGTAAGAATTTTTGTTCTTTCAAGAGTTCAAATTGCCTTTGATACATTACATTAATTACTTTTGAAGTATTTTGATCATTATTAATTGTTCAATTTTCTTCGGTTTTTATTTGTTTTGGAACAGTATATATTTTAGTTACTCTAGGTTTTTCTCGAAGATTCTTTTTTAATTCAGTATTGTATTTCTCTAAAAAATTAGCTTTATAAATTAAAGCTTTAGGAGTCAAATCAATTTGATTATTATTTTTAATTCGCACTTGAAATTGTGAAATAACATTCTCTATTAAGATTGTTTTAGTTCGTTTGAAGCACGATTAGAACTATGATCAAGCAAAGCTTATAGGTTTCTGGGATTTTGATTAACTAAATCTTGAATTGAGTTTTGTATCGTAGGTATTAAATTATTTAAAAATTCTTGTTCGTTGAAATTAGTTTTCAAATTGATATTTTCTATTTTTGCTGTGTTAGTTACACTAGTTGCAGTTGCAAAATTTGTAACTTGAATAATATCTAAATTTGAAATAAAAGCTTTTTTTAATTTCATATTGCCTTATCACTTTCTTTTGTTTTATAAATTTTATCTCATGGCAGTAAGTATAAAAATTCCAAATAAGATAGTTGAGTTTTAAAAATTTCTGGGTCATAATTATTTGTGTTTAAGTTAAGTGTAAAATGAAACTTTTGATTCAAATGATTTTTAATAAATATCTTAACTTTTGTTTTATTAAACACATTATTAGGCATTATTATTTGATTTCATTCTTTAAATTCAGTTAAATTATTATTTAGTAACTTTCATTCTTGTAGTGACTCGTAAATTTTTATATTTTTAATTAAAAACTTATTATTATATTTTTTATAAGCAAGGACTATGTAAATAAAATACATAATACATATTATTAGGATAAGTAGATGTTGGGCAACATACTGTCCTTCGTAACTAAAGTTGATTAAAACAACACCAGCAGAAGTAATTGTAGTTAAAACAAACATAACTGAAGTATCAGTTTTTCTTATACTATTATCATTTATTTTCTCAAGGTATTTATCATATTTGCGAATAAGATTTTTAATTATTTCAAAATTTTCTGGAGGAAGTTTAATTTTATTTTTAATAAAGAAATCTTTTGTAGATCCGTTAAGTAAATTATAAATATGTAATAATGGAAGTTTTTGCTTTTTCAAATCAAGATAGTAATTTAAATAATAAAATATTAAAGATGACAACATAAGCAAAATAAAAACTGTAACTATTAAATAGGTATAATTAAAAAGATATATAAATTCTTCTTTGTCCAACCAATGTCATTTGCCAAAATTAATAAATGCATAACTAGGTCCTTGTGATATTTGACTCCTTTACAATAAATTTACGTTATTAAATATATTTAATAAATTGCTCGTATTATACCATAAAAAATTTATGATTATTTAAAAAGCAATATGCTTGTAACTTAAGCATATTGCTTTAATTTATTTTCTAGGTCTAAAAACAAAATAAATTCCTAATACAAAGAAAGTTAAAATTCCACCAACACCTAAAGGGATAACTAGAAAATTATATCAATTGTTATTTAAACCCTCAATAATAAAACATAGTACTAATCCTGTTATTAACCCTAAAATAAATACAACTGGAACTAAAATTTTAATTATTTTTTGAAACATTTATAAATTCTTCTTTAAATCTTTTAAGTAGTCTTTTTCTTGCGGCCTTTACTTTAAAATCATAATTTGAACTAGGTAATGACCTAGCGCCAAGTTTAGTGACAACATAACCTGCAACTAAATTAGCATCAAAAATAATGTTAATTAAATTTTCATCAATAACAATTTCTTTTAAGTTAGCATTTTTATCTTCAAATCATTTATCAATAAAAGTACCAAAAAAAGCATCACCAGCACCAGTTGAATCAACTTGCCTTACTTTTTTAGATTCCACAATAAAATATCTTTTATCTTTGTAAACTAATGTTCCATGTGAACCTAAGGTTATAAGAAAAAGTTTATTTGGGTAATTCTCTAATACTTTAAAACTTTGTTCTAAAGATTTAGTGTTGGTTATTAAAAATAATTCTTCTTCAGATAATTTAATAAAATCTGCATAGTTAAGGAATTCTTTAGCTTTTACTAAAAAAACTTCTAAATTATCTTGATAAAGTGCCTTACGATAATTAGGATCAAAGAAAATTTTCTTATTTTCTTTTTTGGCTTTTTTTACCAATTGTAGATAAGAATTATAAAGTTTACCACGTAAAAAGGCAGTTGCTGAAGTTAAAACTAAAGCATCAAAGTTAAGATTTTTAACTAGCTGATAGTCTAATTCAGCATCGGCAGCCCTTAAAAATTTAAAGCTTCTTTCTCCAGTTTGGTCTAAAGTAACAATGGCTTTTGTGGTAGGTTTATCTTTGCTTAGAAATAAATAATCCTTAGTTAATTTTGCTTTATCAAAAGAATTTAAAATTGCAAAATTAACATCATTTCCAATTGTACCAGTAAAAATTGTATTTTGATCTTGAAATTGAATTACAGCAGCAACATTTAATGCAGCTCCACCTACTTGCACTTCAATTTTTTGATTTGCAAAATGATATTCATCATAAAGAGCTTCACCAGGAGCTAAAATCTTTGCTCTTTACCCTCAGTTAATATTTAAATTTTCGATTTTTCTAGTATAACCATAAAATTCGCTGTTTAAAGTTAAATTAACTGTTCCAGTTATAAAGTATTTAGTAGTTAAAACGTATTCACCATCATTTAAATATATTTCTAGTAATGATGCATCTTGAATAATGGTTAATGATTTAATTTCTTTTATTGCTCTTGTTATAATATTTGGATAATTTGGTGCAAAGCTAAAGGACATATTAGTGCGATCAATTGTTAAAATACCTTCATTATAACTAAATTTAAGATTATCACGTTTTGAATTATTAAATTCAAAAGATCATTTCTTGATTTTTGGGTTTAAATAAATGAGGTTTTGTCTTTGAGTTAGCTTTGTTACTTTAGTACTAATAGCTTCAAAATTACCAAAAAGTTGTTCAAATTCTTTTATATATTTTGAATATAATTTATTATCTTTAATTCAATAGTTTCTTGGTAAAGTTAATGAATGAGCATAGTTTTTTTCAAAAGTAGCCACTGAGTCAGTATCAGGTGTTCCAGCTCAAGCAATTGAAGTAAGTTTTTTATCATTAGAATTATTCAAAATTTGCGGCGCATAAAAATCAAAACCAAGGTCTAATAAATCTCATGATTCAACATTAAAACTCAAATTGTCTCAATCCATTAAACCTAAGAGATAAATAGACATATCTCTATTTTGATTATCTTTATAATAAAAATAAGAACCTTGTGTTGAAATAAAAATCACATCTTTGTCGTCATTTCTAGCAAAGCTAGGACACTCGAGCATGAATGCTTCTTCTAATTCCTTAGGTGCGTTAATAAACTTAATTTCTCCAGCTCAAGTAAAATCTGAGTCAGGATTAACAGAACTATAAACAACAATTTTTCCTTTCAAAGCTAAGTTTTGAGCACCATGTAATAAATAATAAGTGTGTTTGTTTTTAACTATAAAAGGGTCACGAAAATGTCTTGTATATTTAGTTTTATCTACTTCAAATAATAATTTCTTACTTGCTTCAGTAACTTTTCAATCATCATTAAATTTAGCAAACATTGTATTTGAAATATTTTCAAGTGCTTTATATAAATTACCTGTTTTAACATTCCCTGTGTAATATAAATAAAGGTTGTTACCCTCTGAAAAAGCTGATCCTGAATAAATACCACTTGCATCATATTTATTTGAAGGTCTTAATCCTAATCCTTCAAATTTAAAATCTAGAAAGTTTTTGGTGGTAAAATATCCTTGGTGTTTATTAGCATGAATAGGATTAAAGGGGTTTCATTGGTAAAAAATATAGTAAGTATTATTATGATAAACAAAGTTATTTGGATCATTTAAAAGTCCAGAGTAAGAAGAAAGGTGAAGTTTATTAAAATAAACATCACCTTTTGCTTGTTTGAATTTAGCACTTAATTCGGGTAAAATCTCGTCACTATAAACATATGTTTTACCTAAATTTTCTTGCTTAATTTGGTCTAATTTTCTTTGCTTATCATTAAAATTACTTGGTTTAAGAACTTTCATTATCTTTAATAAAAGTTTCTAATGTTTTTTTACCAAATATTTTTGAAAAGACAAATGTTAATGAAGCTGCTGTAATTGAAGACAATACAGAAGCAATTGCAATATTAGCTAGAGGAGAGATTGCTCTGTGGAAGAACATTTTTGACCCTCATGGAACTGCTTTTTCATATTCAGTATAGAAGATTAATAATTTTTCACTTCTTACTGGTGAGAATTGAATAAATCCTAGTCATGAAGCTGAACCTAATGAGCTAGCTACAGCTTGTGACATACCTACTCAATATCCTCCAACACCTGCACCAATTGAAGCTGCAAGCATTGGGAAAAATAATGGAATGTTAGTACCAAACATTGCTGGTTCGGTAATTCCTAAATTAGCAGCAATTCCTGATGATAATGATGAAGAAGCTAGTTTAGGTGATTTTTTGTATAAAATACCAAACATAGTTAGAGCTGCAGCTCCCTGAGCAATATTTGAAACTGTCGCAATTGAGGTAATTCATGTAAACCCTTGTGAAGTAATTAATTGAGCTTCAATTGCAGTAAATCCTTGGTGAAGTCCAGTAACAACTATAAATGGATAAGCCATACGAATTAATAGTCCTCCTAATCCAAAACCAGGGAAGTTAGTGTAAGTAAAGATAGCATTAGCTGCGTATCCTATACCAATTCCGATGTATCTTCCAATTGGTCCAATGAATCAAAAACCAAAGAAAACACTAATTAGAACTGTAAAAAGTGGAATTACTACAATAGCTAAAGCTTCTGGAGTGTACTTTTTAAGTAATTTCTCAACATAGTAAGCTAATGCTATAATAAGTAAAACTGGGAAAATTTGTGCTTGGTAACCAATGAATTTTCATTGGAAGAATTCTGGGGCATTAGGGAAAAGTGCAAAAGCATTTTCTACAGCTTCTTTGTTTGATGAACTTCATCCATTAACAAGAGCTGGAGAAATCATTGTGAGTCCAATTGCTAATCCTAAAAATGGATTACCTCCAAATTTTTTCATAGCTGTATAACCTACTAAAGCAGGCAAGCCATCCAAAATTGCACCACCGATTAAGTCAAAAAAGTTCTTAGCTGCTGTTGCAGAAGCAGACGATGATACTGTTGAAATAAATGATGAAAGTGCTAAAGAAATACCACCTGCAATAAAGACTGGAATTAAAGGTACAAAAATTTCTGAAAATGATCTAACAAGTCATCTTAATAATAAGAATAAGTTGCTTTTAAATGATAATTCTTTATTTCAAAGAATTTGTTTTTGGGTTGCTTGCTTGTATTTGTGGTTGATCTGATAAATAGTTTCTTAAATTATCTACTACTTTATTTACAGTTTCTGGACCATAAATAACTTGTAATTGATCACCTTCTCTAGAAGCACCTTTAGCAAGAGCAACTTTAGATAGTTTTTTCATATCAATTTTTGAATCATCATGAACATAAACTCTAGGTCTTGTAGCACAGTTAAAATATTCTTTAATATTTTCTTTGCCACCTAAGGCATCAATAACTTCTTTTGAAACATTATTTCAATCAAATTTTTTCATATTATTCCTTTCATTTTAGTTAGACAAGATGCAAAAACATGTCTTATTATATAAATGAAAATAATCTTTGTTTAAACATTTTAAATTTTACGCTATTATTTAATAATATTAAATAAAAATAACATAAGCTTTAGATTTAATAGAATTTGATTATCTAAAATTAATTAATATAAAAAAAATTTTCAAGGAAGTTTGAATTTACTAAACTTAATTGAAAGATTTTTGTTTTGTAAAAATTAATTCCAGTGTATAGCCTATGATATCTCCGTTAATAACGCCAAATTCTTTATCATAAAGCAAAGTAAGTTTATCTACAACAATAAAATATGTTGTACTTGAAACAAAAGATCTATTAGATATAGCTAGTATGAATTTATATTTAATGGTTATTTTATATCAATAACTTGGAGATTATCAATTCAAGATTCAAATACTTTAACTGCTACATTTAAAGTTGTTCAAAAAGAATAAAGGTGATTTATAATAAAAATTATTTTTTTGTTAAAATCTACGTTTTTTAAAGTAATTTTACTATTATTATATTTTTTGGAAATTATTAAATGATTTATAAGTTTAAATATATTATTATTTAATCCATTGGAGTGGTAATTAAATTTATTTTCAAAAATCCTTTATATTAAAAACAAAAAACTCCCGTTGGGAGTTATGCTATTTCAAAACTGAATAGTAAACTTTAATTTATTAAAATGTCTTGAATACATTTAACTTTTAAACCTATCAATTTATTAGTAATGGTCAGCTGAATGTATTACTACACTTACACTTCCATCCTATCAACCTCGTAGTCTACAAGGAATTTCAAGGGAATACTTATCTTTGAGGAGGCTTCCCACTTAGATGCTTTCAGCGGTTATCCCTTCCGTACTTAGCTACCCAGCTATGCTCCTGGCGGAACAACTGGAACACCAGCGGTACGTCCACTCCGGTCCTCTCGTACTAAGAGCAGCTCTCATCAATATTCCAACGCCCACATCAGATAGGGACCGAACTGTCTCACGACGTTCTGAACCCAGCTCGCGTACCGCTTTAATTGGCGAACAGCCAAACCCTTGGAACCGACTCCAGCTCCAGGATGCGATGAGCCGACATCGAGGTGCCAAACCTTGCCGTCGATGTGATCTCTTGGGCAAGATAAGCCTGTTATCCCCAGGGTAACTTTTATCCGTTGAGCGACTGCCGTTCCATGACGTACAGCCGGATCACTAAGTCCTGCTTTCGCACCTGCTCGACTTGTAGGTCTCGCAGTCAAGCACACTTCTACCTTTGCGCTCTACATACGGTTTCTGACCGTATTGAGTGTACCTTTGAACGCCTCCGTTACCTTTTAGGAGGCGACCGCCCCAGTCAAACTACCCACCACGCACTGTCTCCCCGCCGGATAACGGCGGCAGGTTAGAAACTCAACATACCAAGGGTGGTATTTCAAGGTTGACTCCTTCAAGGCTAGCGCCTTGATCTCACTGTCTCCCACCTATCCTACACATGTTAGGCCAAGTTCCAATACGAAGTTGTAGTAAAGCTCCATGGGGTCTTTTCGTCTTGATGCGGGTACCCAGCGTTTTCACTGGGACCATAATTTCACCGAGTCCAATGTTGAGACAGTTGAGAGATCATTGCGCCTTTCGTGCAGGTCAGTATTTAGCCGACAAGGAATTTCGCTACCTTAGGACCGTTATAGTTACGGCCGCCGTTCACCCGGGCTTCATTTCAACGCTTCGCTAAAGCTAACGCATCCACTTAACCTTCGGGCACTGGGCAGGCTTCACCCCCTATACATCACCTTGCGGTTTAGCAGAGAGCTGTGTTTTTGATAAACAGTTGCCCCTCACAATTTACTGTGGCCAACTTGTTACAGTTGGCACCCCTTTTCGCGAACTTACGGGGTTAATTTGCAGAGTTCCTTAACATTGGTTTTCTCGCTCGCCTTAGAATACTCATCTTGGGAACGTGTGTCCGTTCTCGGTACAGGTACCCTGTTATTTAAACATTTAGAAGCTTTTCTTGGAAGTATGAAATCACACAATTCAGTCCTAAGACCTATGCATCATAGCTCCCGGTATTAGAATACGCATTTAACTATATTCACCAGTTACTATTTACCCCTAAATCCATTAATAGGTAGTGTTATCCTTCTCCGTTACTCCATCACTATAACAAGGTAGTACAGGAATATTAACCTGTTGTCCATCAGATACGCTTTTCAGCCTCTCCTTAGGTCCTGACTAACCCTGGGTGGACGAACCTTCCCCAGGAAACCTTTCCCAATAGGCGTCGTAGATTCTCACTACGAATCGTTACTCATACCGGCATTCTCACTTCTTAACGCTCCACCAGTCCTCACGGTCTGACTTCTCCGCATTAAGAACGCTCCTCTAACGTACTTTTGTACCCGTGGCTTCGGTATTATGTTTTACTCCCGTTACATTATTGGCGCAAGATCTCTTGACTAGTGAGCTATTACGCACTCTTTAAAGGGTGGCTGCTTCTAAGCCAACCTCCTAGTTGTTTATGAAATCTCACAACCTTTCTGACTTAACATAATTTTGGGACCTTAGCCGACGATCTGGGTTGTTGCCCTCGCGAGCCGGGACGTTAGCACCCCGGTTCCGACTGCATGATAATACACAATGGTATTCGGAGTTTGATTATAGTCAGTACCGCTAGGCGCGGCCATTCCATATTCAGTGCTCTACCACCAAAGTTTAACATCACACGCTAGCCCTAAAGCTATTTCGAGGAGAACCAGCTATCTCCAAGTTCGATTGGAATTTCTCCGCTATTCACAAGTCATCCGGGCACTTTTCAGCGTACTACGGTTCGGCCCTCCACTTGGTATTACCCAAGCTTCAGCCTGCTCATGAATAGATCACCTGGTTTCGGGTATATATCAACATACTAAACGCCCTATTAAGACTCGATTTCTCTACGGCTCCGCTTTTTTCTGCTTAACCTCGCATGTTAACATAACTCGCCGGTCCATACTGCAAGATGTACACCATCAGCCATTAACGGCCTCTGACTAATTGTAAGTAAGTGGTTTCAGATTCTATTTCACTCCCCTCCCGGGGTTCTTTTCACCTTTCCCTCACGGTACTAGTTCACTATCGGTGTCTGATTAGTATTTAGCCTTACCAGATGGTCCTGGCGGATTCAGACAGGGTTTCACGTGCCCCGCCCTACTCAGGATACTATCAAAAGTTTTTGTTATTTCGCATACGGGAGTCTCACCCTCTATGCTATAGTTTCCCAACTATTTCTGCTATAACAAAAATTTGTGACTTTATGTAGATAGTCCTACAACCCCACCCGAAGGTGGTTTGGGCTCTTCCAAGTTCGCTCGCCGCTACTAATGGAATCATTATTTATTTTCTTTTCCTGTTGCTACTAAGATGTTTCAGTTCACAACGTGTCTCGCATTCAAGACTATTTTATTCATCTTGAAGCAGTTAGACATTACTCTAACTAGGTTTCCCCATTCGGAAATCCCCGTATCGTAGCTCATATCCAGCTCCACGAGGCTTATCGCAGGTAATCACGTCCTTCATCGACTTCCAGACCCAAGGCATCCACCACTCACTCTTACTTATTTAAAAGTTCAATATTTACCTATTGTTGTTGATGTATTCAAAGACATTTTAATAAATTATTTATAAAATAATTACTCGGTAATCACAAAACAAATTTACTAATTTATTTTATTGATGTCGTTGTTATATTAATTTATCTTTACTATTCAGTTTTCAAAGAACATTGAGAGAAGTTCTCTCAAAACTAGATATACTTGTTGGGTTATCTCAACCATGACATTAAATAAGAAATGATAACCTTATGTAATAATTGGTAATTGTTACTAAAGCAAATTGTAACTTAATGTACTCCGTAGAAAGGAGGTAATCCATCCCCACGTTCTCGTAGGGATACCTTGTTACGACTTCACCCCAGTCACCGGCCCTGCCTTAGGCAGTTGTCTCCGTAGTTAACAAAACCGACTTCGGGCATTACCAGCTCCCATGGTGTGACGGGCGGTGTGTACAAGACCCGAGAACGTATTCACCGTAGCGTAGCTGATCTACGATTACTAGCGATTCCGACTTCATGTAGTCGAGTTGCAGACTACAATCCGAACTGAGAATAGTTTTTTGAGATTTGCTTGATGTCACCATGTTGCTTCTCTTTGTACTATCCATTGTAGCACGTGTGTTGCCCCACTCGTAAGAGGCATGATGATTTGACGTCGTCCCCACCTTCCTCCCAATTACTCGGGCAGTCTCCCTAAAAAATTAACTAAGGACAAGGGTTGCGCTCGTTGCAGGACTTAACCGAACATCTCACGACACGAGCTGACGACAACCATGCACCATCTGTCATTCTGTTAACCTCTGCTATATCTCTATAGCTTTGCAGAAGATGTCAAGAGTGGGTAAGGTTCTACGCGTATCTTCAAATTAAACCACATGCTCCACCGCTTGTGCGGATCCCCGTCAATTCCTTTAAGTTTCACTCTTGCGAGCATACTACTCAGGCGGATGATTTAATGCGTTAGCTGCGCCGATAGACCTCTCTATCAGCTAATCATCATCGTTTACAGCGTGGACTACCAGGGTATCTAATCCTGTTTGCTCCCCACGCTTTCGTCTCTCAGTGTCAATATGTGCCCAGTTAGCTGCCTTCGCCAAATTGGTGTTCTTCCTAATATCTACGCATTTCACCGCTTCACTAGGAATTCCGCTAACCTCTACACAATTCTAGCATGCCAGTATCCAACGCAATTTGGGGTTGAGCCCCAAGTTTTCACGCCAGACTTAACATACAACCTACAGACGCTTTACGCCCAATAATTCCGGATAACGCTTGCAACCTATGTATTACCGCGGCTGCTGGCACATAGTTAGCCGTTGCTTTCTGACAAGGTACCGTCAAGGCACTAGCATTTCCTCTAATGCTTTTTCTTCCCTTATAACAGCAGTTTACAACCCGAAGGCCGTCATCCTGCACGCTGTGTCGCTCCATCAGACTTTCGTCCATTGTGGAAAATTCCCTACTGCTGCCTCCCGTAGGAGTCTGGGCCGTATCTCAGTCCCAGTGTGGCGGATCAGTCTCTCAACCCCGCTAAACATCATTGCCTTGGTAAGCCATTACCTTACCAACTAGCTAATGTTCCGCACCCCAATCTCTTAGTGAAGCTTTAAGGCTTCTTTTATATATAAGTCATGCGACTTATATAAGTATCCGGTATTAGCGATAATTTCTCACCGTTATCCCAATCTAAGAGGTATGTTAAGTACGTGTTACTCACCCATTCGCCGCTAAGTTCTAAAGAACTTCGCTCGACATGCATGTATTAGGCACACAGCCAGCGTTCATCCTGAGCCAGGATCAAACTCTCGAAAAAATTGACTGTCATGTTTTGTGTATATCTAGTTTTCAAAGAACTTCATGCTGCTTTTTAAAAAGCGCAAGAATATTATAATACAAAAAAAATTAAAAACCAAAATATTTTTTAATTTTTTTGCTTAACACCTTTTTACTTGATTTGCTGTAAATTATAACTATTTTAATCTACAAATAATTTATTGCAATTCTTCAAGTAAATTGAATAAATCTGGTTTTATTATATTATATATATTAAGGCCAAAATTAGATTCAAGATTTATAATTTTTAAATTTTTTTTGTTTATTTTTTTATTTAATAAAACTATTATTCCAATTAAGTTGGTTGCTTGATTATTTGCTAATTTATTTTTATAAGAGTTAAGATAAATTTGCATTTTACCTATATCTGTTTTGTTGATTCTGGTAAATTTAAAATTAATTAAAAGATATGAATTTAAAACCTCATGAAATAAAACTAAATCTAAATAAAAATTTAAACCAGCAACGACAATTGGTTTTTTTGTCTCAACTAAGTTATAGCCTTTATTTAAATTTTGTAAATAATTTACAGTTTTATTAGCTAAATCTATTTTACTTTGTTTTAATTTAGTCATTAATCACCCCTTTTCCAAATCTATTAAAAAGTTAAAAAATATTTTAAGAGAGTAAGAAAAAGGAACAAATTAAAATAAATAAATTAAAAGCAGCAAGAATACTGCTTTTTAAATCAATATTAATATAACTATTATATTTATTATTAGTTATATTAATTAATAAAAAGATTGGGGCGGTTGACGGGATTCGAACCCGCGCATGACGGGACCACAACCCGCTGTGTTAACCACTTCACCACAACCGCCATACTGCTATAAAATTATAGCACACTAAAAAATATTACAAAATTATTTTGGTGCCCAAGACAGGAGTTGAACCTGCACGGATTGCTCCACTAGATCCTTAGTCTAGCGTGTCTGCCAATTTCACCACTCGGGCATGCAAGTATTATAACATAATTTTAAATAATTAATAAAAAATATCCTAACTTTTTTAGCCGGATATTTTGTTAAAAATTATTTTCCTAAAGTTAAAAGTTGTAGAAAACTTTCTGGTTCAAGTGATGCTCCACCAACTAAAAAACCATTGATATCTTTTTGAGCAGCAAGTTCAATAATATTTTGTGGTGAAACGCTTCCTCCATATTGCACAACTAAGTCATTAGATGTAATTTGGTGAATAAACTCACAAACCTCTTGGGCAATTGCGGCAGTTGCAACCTTACCAGTTCCAATTGCTCATACCGGTTCATAAGCAACTACAATTTTTGAAAGATCTAAATCATTTACTGATCCTTCAACTTGTTTTCTAACAACTTCTTTAGTTAAGCCTTGTTCATATTCTTCTAAAGTTTCACCAACACAAATCACAGGTGTTAAACCTTGTGCTAAGGCTAATTTAGCTTTTGCATAAACAGTTTTATTACATTCATTATGGTAAGTTCGACGTTCTGAATGACCTAAAATAACATATTTAACATTTAAATCAAGAAGCATGTTAGCCGATACTTCTCCAGTATAAGCTCCTTTTTCATGTTTAGACACATCTTGAGCCGCTAAATTTAGAGCTGTAACTTTATTTTGTTTAAATGCACTTAAATTAACAAATGGTGAAGCAATAGCAAAAGTAACATTATTTGCAACAAAATCTTTCTTTTGTTTATATAAGGTTTCAAACTTGTTAAGAAAATCAAGGGTTTGTGAATAAGTTTTATTCATTTTTCAATTACCAATAATTAGTAATTTGTTCATTAAATCCTCCTTCTAAATATCTAAGTGATCTTATTTTATCAAAATTGTTATTATTTTGTTTTTTTTATTCAAAATATTATTTGGATAATATGATAAAAAATCGTGGCATGTTTTTAGAAAAAATTATTAACCAAACAATTAATTATTATTGGGAAAATAATTATGCTTTTATTAATAAAAAAAATTTAGATATTTCTTTGAAAAAAATCGCAAGCAAAGATAAAAGAATTATCGTAGATCAAGGGATAATTAGTAAAAAATCTACAGTTGATTATATCGGCATGTACCAAGGAAGATTTGTGTGTTTTGAAGCAAAAAGTTGTAATGAAGATCGTTTTGATTTAAATAATTTAAAACCACATCAATTAAATTATTTAAAACTTATTAAATTACATGGTGGATTAGCTTTTGTGATCTTATTTTTCAGTAACCATGATTTATTTTTAAAAGTTGATATTGAATATTTATGTGAATTATTAGAGCAAAAACAAAAGAGTATTAAAATGCAAGAAATAAAAAGAAACTCTAAAATATTAAATTTAGAGTTTCCTGGCATTTTAAATATTTTCTAAATTATTTAAAATCGATTAAATCGCGTAAGTATTTAGATGGTTTATATTTAACCACTCTTTTACGTGGTACAATTTGTTCTTCTTTTGTAAATCTATTAGTAATTGTACGTTGCGGTTTTACTACAGTTGAAAAAATTCCAAAATCAGCTAATCTAACTGAATCTTCAGCTAATAATTGTTCTTTAAGAACAAAAAGCATTTCATCAAGAAGAGCATCAACTTGCTTTGGTGTTAAATTTAACGATTCTTCAACTCTTTCTGCAACTAGTGCAACAAATTCTTTTTTTGTCATCTTGTCTCCTAAATAATTTATTTATATCTATGAATTATTATAATCTAATTTTGTAAAAACATAATTAGAAAATTAGCTTACGTATACTATTATACACAATATTTAATTTAATAAAATTATTCAACTTCAGAATTTACTGTTTGTTGCGGAGCATTAGTTAGAAATGTTTTCTTGGTTTCATTTAAAGTAATATCTTGATTATTATATTTTAATGAGGTTATAGTAATAGTTTGATCTTTTGGTAAATCATAAATATAAGCGCTTAAAATATTATTAGATAATTTAAATGTGATGTCTTCATAGCTAAATGTTTTTAAATCAAATCTTATTTCTAATTTGCTAGCATTAAAACTAATAATATTTGTATTTAGTGTTAAAGTTAAATTACCACTAACAGTTGACTTATCAGAATCATCTGCAACAAACTCGACTTTTTCTAAATTAAGATTATTTTGTATTGGTGCATTACTTGAGTTATTATTTGAATTATTTCCTTGGTCATGATTTTGACCTTGGCCAGCACCATCATGATGTTCATGCTCATCAGAATTATTAGAAGTTACATCTTCTTTAGCTATACCTTGAGCATAAATATTTTCAGGTTTAACTCCAGCTTTAAAAGTAATTGATTCAGATGGTAAATTAATAGTTGTACCATTATATTCTAACTTTAAAATACTATAATCAAAATTTTTAACTAAATCATAAAGTTCAAAAATTACTTTATTATCTTTGTATTTTGTGTGCCATAAATTAGCATTAAAAATCCCATCATAGTCTTCATCAACTTTATCTTTCGGGTAACTAATATGTAATTTTAAAGCTTGTTTTTCTGCTTCACTAGGTGCATTGTTAAAAGTAACTACAATACCTAGTGAAGTATGATCAGTATCATTAAAATCAAAAGTTACAGAATTTACTTTAAAACTTCCAGCATTACTTAAACTAGGGTTTGAGTCTTTTGTTTGGTTAGTTTCTTTTGACTTATTTGATCCAGAATCATCATTTATAGGTTTTTTTTGTACTTGATTATTATCATTAGAATTTTTGTTTTGTTTTAACTTATTTATTTTAGTAACTAATTGATCTAATAAAGTTTTTTGATCAACTAAATTACCTTTAATATTTTGTTCAAAATTATTATATGCCTCTAGTGCGGCATTAACTTTAGTTTCATCTTCTAAAGCAACAGAATCTTGAGTTTTCGCTAAAATTTCAGCATGAGCTTGCTTATAATTATTAACAGCAGTTAAGGTTGAATCTGGATTACTTGGAGTTGGAGTTGGAGTGTTATTGCCAACATTATTACGATAATCAATTCTTTCTCCAAAATTAGGGTTATTAGGGTCTTGTTGCTTGGAACAAGAAGTTATAATCATTAAAGGGATTATTCCTATAATAATAGGAGCGATAATTTTTTTATAAATTTTTTTCATATGTGTCTCTTTCTATTGTTGTACTATATTACTGTGCAGTAATATTATATAAGTTTTTTCCTGTTTGCAAAATAATTAAACTAATTAGTTAGATTATACAAGCAAAAAAAATATATATAATATAATTAATAAAATGATTAACAAAAATCTTGCAAATTACTTACGGCCTCAAAGTTTAAGCGAAATTATTGGCCAAGATCATCTAAAAGAATTGTTAAATAAAATTGCAAATCAAAAAATAAGAGTTAGCTTATTATTTTTTGGTGAAAGTGGCATTGGCAAAACTTCAACTGCTTTTGCTTTAGCTAATCAAATGCAACTTAACTATGGATATTTCAATGCTTCAGTTGGTTCGAAAAACGAATTAATTGAATTGTTGCAAAAGAATGAAATTTTAATTATTGATGAAATTCACCGTTTAAATAAAGATAAACAAGAAATCTTATTATCTTATTTAGAATTTGACAAAATAATTATTTATGCCACAACAACAGAAAATCCATATTTTAAGGTTGTTCCTGCAATTAGAAGCAGAGTGCAAATCTTACAATTTTATAAACTATCAATTGAGCAAATTGTTTTAGGGCTTAGGAAAATTGTTGATGAATACTTTCCTGATCTAAATATTTCAGATCAAAAATTGTCATTACTTGCTAATTATTCTTCAGGAGATTATCGTTCTAGTATTAATAACTTGCAAATGCTTGGACATCTAAAAAATGACCTAAGCGAAATAACTGAAAAAGATTTAAAAACAATTATCCCAAATATTAATTTTTATAGTGATCAAAATTCTTGAGAACATTATAATAATTTATCAGCTTTTCATAAGTCAGTGCGTGGCAGTGATGTTAATGCTGCTTTATATTATGGTTTTTTAATTTTATCTAGTGGTGATTATGATGGTTTATTTCGCAGAATGCTTGCTTTAGCTTATGAAGATATAGGATTAGCTAACTTAGCAATTGGTCCAAGGGTTTTAGCAGCAATACAAACTTTTGAACGTCTTGGAATGCCTGAGGGAGAATTGCCTATTGCTTTAGCAATATGTGACTTAGCATTTTCTCCTAAGAGTAATTCAACATATTTAGCTAAAGAAAAAGTTAAAAATATTATTTTAGGGCAAGGTAAAATTTATCACATTCCAGCACACTTGCGCGATGCACATTATTCATCAGCTAATAAACTAGGTGATGGAATAGGTTATAAATATCCACATGATTTTGATAATAATTGAGTCCCACAAATGTATTTACCTAAAGAATTACGCAATGAAATATTTTATATCCCTGGAGCAAACAAGTATGAGCAAGACGTTAAAAAATATTGGGAAATTTTGAAAACCAAATGAAAGGAAACAAATAAATAATATGCTTAATTTAGATCTAATTAATAATATTGAAGATTTAAAAAAACTCAAAGCTAATTTATATAATAATGAGAGTGAGATTTTTAAATTGCAACAACAAATCAAAACAGCATCAATTGAGCAAAAAAAAGAACTTGGTAAACAAATTAATATTTTAAAAAAGCAATATGAAGATTTTTTTGGCAAAGCTGAGCAAAAAATTAAATTATTAGAAATTAACCAAAAAATTAATTCAGAATATGTTGATATTAATATACCTAATTTAAAACCAGGTTCATTAAATCCTATTACAATAATTGAAGAAAGACTAAAAGATTGATTTATCCAACATGGTTATTACCAGCAATTTGACACTGAAATTGTTTCTGATTTATATAACTTTGAAAAACTTAATATACCAAATGATCATCCAGCACGCGGAATGCATGATTCATTATATATTAATGCAACAACATTATTAAGAACACATAACACGGGAATAAGTGCCAAAGTTTTAGAAGAAAATAAAAATAAAGAATTAGGAACTTTTTCAATTGGAAAAGTATACCGCAATGATGAAGATGATGCAACGCATTCACACCAATTTACCCAGCTAGATTTTGTTGCAGTTGGTAAATTAAGTTTTCCAAACTTAATTTGAACCTTAAAATCTTTATTATCTTATGTTTTAGAACAAGAAATAAATCTTAGATTAAGACCAAGTTATTTTCCTTTTACTGAACCAAGTGTTGAAGTAGATATTTACTATAACAACCGCTGAATCGAAATATTAGGAGCAGGGATGCTTCATCCTAAGGTTTTGGAACTAGCAGGTTATACAAACGATTTTAACGGATTTGCCGCTGGTCTTGGAATTGAACGAATCACTATGATTAAATATGGCTTTAATGATATTAGAGATTTATACAAAAATGATTTAAGAATTATGGAGCAATTCAACCATGAAAGATAGTTTTTTAAAAATTTTACAAACAGAAGGAAGAAACCCATATTTTGAAATTATCTTAAATCATTTAGCCCAAGGTAATAAAGAAAATAAATTAATTTTCCCGCACCAAACAGAAATGTTTCGTGCCTTTGAATTTTTTCAAGTTCACGAAACAAAATTAATTATTTTAGGTCAAGATCCCTATAGTGAATTTGGGGTTGCTGATGGTTTAGCTTTTTCAACACATAATTTAAAAACTCCACCTTCTTTAAATAACATTTTTAAAGAAATAAAGAAAGATTATCCAAATGCAAGTTTTAAAGCTAATTCCTTAGTTCCATGAGCTAAACAAAATATTTTATTATTAAATGCTTCTTTAACAGTATTAGAAAATAAACCTAATTCACATAAAAATATCGGTTGGCAAAATTTTGCAGCTGCTGTAATACACGAAGTAGTAAGAATTAATAAAAATGTGATTATTCTTGCTTTAGGTAATTATGCTCATAAAGTTGTTGATAATGCCTTATATTTAGTAAATTTTGATTCTAAAAATTTATTTAAATTATCACATCCTTCACCCTTAGGATACCCCATAGTTTTAAAGATTCACATGTCTTTAAAAAAATTAATGATCGTTTAGAGCAATTAAATTTAGAGCAAATTAACTGAAATTTATAGGAGGAATATGATTTTATCATTAAAACATTTAAATAATTATTTACCAAAGTTAAATTTAGAACCTAAACAATTAGAAATTGCACTTAATGAATTAGGTTTTGAAGTTGAAAGTATTAAGCCATTTAGTAATGTTTCAGGCGTTATATTTGCTAAAGTTCTTAGTGTAACTTTAAACCCTAATTCAGATCGTTTAGATGTTGTTGAATTAGAAACAAAAAATGGCAAAATAACTATTCAAACTACAAATCGGATTTTAAAGCAAGGCGACTTAGTAATTTGCTTTCCAGTAGGAGCTTCAAAAGATGGTATAACCTTTAAAGAAGTAAAACTTAAAGGAATTCCATCGCAAGGAATGATGGCATCATGATCTGAAATAGGGTATAAATACAATTTATTAACTGAAACAGATGAATTATTAGTTTTACCAGGTGACTTTGCTTCGATTAATGATGATGCAATGGAATTATTAGGATTAAACGATTATCTTATTGAAATTACAACCACAGCTAATCGAAATGATGCTAATTCATATTATTTTTTAGCTAAAGAATTAGCAGCATATTTTCAAACAAGTTTTAAGCCAAGTTTTGAAAAAAATCTAAAAGCTTCTTTTACTTCAAACTTTAAAGTAAACAAAAACCGAGCTAACGAATTATCATTTTTAGAAGTTCATGGGAAAAAAGAAACTTCTTTAGCTGAAAAAATGCTATTAGCAAAGCATGATATTTCGAGTTTATATGATTGGTCAGTCAATTTAACTAACCTTACTTTATTAGAAATAGGGGCAAGTGCTCATGTTTATGATGCAACTACTTTAACAAAGAATTTAAGTTGCGAAGTTTATTCAGGTCAACTTGAAATTTTAGGTAATAAAGAAGTAAATTTAAAAAATGTATTAACAATTAAAGATGATAATGGTCCAATTTCACTTGCTTCAGTAATTGGTTTGGAAAAAACTAAAGCAACATTTAACACTAAGCAATATTTATTTGAAGTAGGGATCTTTGATTCTAAATATGTGCGCCATGGTTCAAAAGAAATTAAATTAACAACTAATGCTTCAAACCAAGCCTCAAGAATTATCTCTCAATATATCGCATCTTTAGCAATGCAATATATTCAAGCTAAAACTAGTGATTTACAAGTTTCACAAATTATTAATCCAATTAATTTACCAAATAAAAAATCAATTGAATTTGATGAGCAAAAACTAACTATTTATGCAGGCACAAATAATTTAAGTATTTTTGAAAAAGCTAAAAATCAATTAACATCTTTAGATTTTGAATTTAAAGATAATAAAGTTCTAGTTCCAAACTATCGTTATGATATTAACTATTTTGAAGATATTATCGAAGAAATCTTTAGATTTTATTCATACCAAAATTTTGAACCAAAACAAATCAAAATAACACCATTAAAAACTCAAAGTAACAAAAAAAACAAACAATATTGATTACATAATGGTTATAATGAGACAAGGACCTTTAGTTTAGTCTCAAAAGACAAAAACTTTTTAAATCCGTTAGGGTGAAAAGAAAATATCGATTTAATGACTTTTGTTTCAAAAGAACGAGAATCAATTCGTAAGTCAATTATTACTTCATTACAAGAAGTAATAATTTATAATAAAAAACGTAAATTAGAGCAAATTAACATTTTTGAACATGGAATGGTTGTATCAGAAAAATTTGTTTATGGGCTAGCTTCCACTACTAAATCATTTCATGAATTAAAACAAGATATTATTAACTTTTTGAACCTTGAATTAAATTTTGAAAAGTTTGATAATGATCCATATATTCATCCTAATGTTTCAGCTAAAATTTACTTTAAAAATCAATACATAGGTTGAATTGGTAAAATTCATCCTATGTATGATGATACTAGTGCTTATTATGCTGAATTCTTTCTTCCTGATAATTTTCCTAAGGCAACTTTATTTAATAATATTAACTTTGAGCCAATGAAAACTATTGATTTAACTTTTGAATTGCAAAATAACCAATCAATTCAAGATTATTTAGAAAAAATCTATAAAGTTTGCAAACCATATGAAATTAAAGTTATTGATGATTATCAAAAAGTTTCATCACATAATTTAACTATTAGGATAACCGATTATGAATCAGTTATAAACCAAATTAATCAAATATTTAACCAAGGAGGTAATTAATTATGTATCAAAAAATTACCTTGGCTGACAAAGTCATCCAAGATGCAATTAATAGTGAACTAAAACGTCAAGAAGATCATGTTGAATTAATAGCTTCAGAAAACTTCGTTTCTGAAGATGTCTTAAAAGCTCAGGGAAGTATTTTAACAAATAAATATGGTGAAGGATATCCAAATGCAAGATATTATGGTGGGTGTGAAAATGTTGATATTATTGAGCAAACTGCTATAAACAGGCTTAAAGAACTCTTTGGAGTTGAATATGCTAATGTACAACCATATTCTGGCTCAACAGCTAATGCAGCAGCAATTGCTGCAGTAGTTCCTAGTGGTGGCAAGATAATGGGATTATCTTTAAATTGCGGTGGACATTTAACCCATGGTTATAAAATTAGCTTTAGCGGAATTTTTTATGATTCAATTTCATATGATTTAAATCCAGAAGGATTTTTAGATTATGATGCAATTGAAAGATTAGCTATGCAAGAAAAACCAGATCTAATTATTTGTGGTTATTCAGCATATTCAAGAACTATTGATTTCAAAAGATTTAAAGAAATTGCAGACAAAGTAGGAGCAAAATTAATGGCTGATATAGCACATATCGCTGGTTTAATTGTAGCAGGTGTGCACCCTTCACCAGTAGGTTATGCTGATATTATTACCTCTACGACTCATAAAACCTTACGTGGTGGTCGTGGGGGGATAATTATGACTAATGATCCAGAAATTGCTAAAAAAGTTAACCGTTGGGTATTTCCAGGTTATCAAGGAGGTCCATTATTTCATGCAATTGCCGGAAAAGCAGTGTCTTTTTATGAAGCATTGCAACCTCAATTTAAAACGTATGCACAAAACATTGTTAAAAATACCCAAACCATGGCTCAAAAATTTAAATACCTTGGTGCTAAAATCATCAGTGGTGGCAGTGATAACCACTTATTTATGATAGATGTTTTTGAAACATATGGTATTAATGGTCTGCAAGCTGAAACATTATTACACAAATTAAATATTACTTTAAATAAAAATTCAATTCCATTTGATAAACTTAACCCTCGTTTAGGAAGCGGAATTAGAATTGGTACTGCTGCCATGACAAGTAGAGATTTTAAATATTGAGAAGAATTAGCAAGTATTATTCATAACGTTTTATCAAAATATGAATATTTTAATTCCGAAACAAATGAAGCATTAAAAGAACTTAAAAGTTATAAATCACAAGTTCTTGAATATCTTAAGGAAGCTCCAATCAAAAAATCTTATTTATAAATTTATATACTTTAAAAGCAACATTCAACTTATTGAATGTTGCTTTTTTTGAATTCTATATTCTCTATAATCAAACTTAATTCTAATACTTTTAAAAATTCCTATGGAAAATATATGGAAATAATTATTTATAATAAATATATACTTATTAAGTATAAATAACTTAAATTAATATGTTTTTACTATTCATACCCTTCTTTTTAATCTTAACCAATCAAAACATAATTACAAGTATTCAACTTTTCGCATATATATATATATATATTACAATTAACACAAGGATATGTCATTTAAACAAGATATTTTACCTTAATAACATTACCCCTGTTTAAGTATAATAATCAAATTAATAGTCATTTATCTTATTGTTATTAATATAAATAAATATATTGTTGTAAATTAACATATCCTTACATAAATATCTATTTTTTATAATAAATTAAACAATAAGAAGGACAAAAATGAAATTACGTAAATTCATATTAATATCAACAAATATATTAACAATCTCGACACTTGCAGCTGTAAGTTGCACTAGTGAACAAGATCCTAAACCAACCCCTCCGGTCCAAAGTGATCCAGGAAATGGTAATCAAAACCAAGGAAGTAGTGAAAATACTGGTAATAATAAGAGGCAAAACCCAGGGGATCAAACTCCACCATCAAACGACACTGGAAATAGTGGATCTAATACTCAAACACCTCCGTCAGATAGCCTAGGTAATGGATCAAGTCAAGATCCAAATAAAGGCGAAAAACCTGGAGATAATTCATCTGATAACCAAAACACAGGTAATGGAAATAATAACCATCAAACTCCACCAAATAATTCTGATAATGGGGATAATCAAAAACCAATAAATAGTAATCCTGCGGATCAAACTCCACTTGATGAAAGCAATTCAACAGGTGGAAACCCAAATTCTTCAGATCAAGATCAAAATAAAAATGGAGATCCAGAAAAAGGCAAAGTACAACCTGATCGGCCAGGAGGACCAGATTTTAGTGGAACAAATGAAACAGGTGGGGATCCTAATACTAAAGTAGAATTACCTCAAAATAAAAGTGGTGAAAAAGTAGAGGAAGAAAGAAATGACTCTATAGTAATACGTACAGATGAACCCGGTGGCACAGGTGAAGCTGGTAAAGATGGTTCAGGATCAGAAGATGCTGGCACAGGTGAAGCTGGCAAAGATGGTTCAGGATCAGAAGATGCTGGCACAGGTGAAGCTGGTAAAGATGGTTCAGGATCAGAAGATGCTGGCACAGGTGAAGCTGGTAAAGATGGTTCAGGATCAGAAGATGCTGGCACAGGTGAAGCTGGTAAAGATGGTTCAGGATCAGAAGATGCTGGCACAGGTGAAGCTGGCAAAGATGGTTCAGGATCAGAAGATGCTGGCACAGGTGAAGCTGGTAAAGATGGTTCAGGATCAGAAGATGCTGGCACAGGTGAAGCTGGCAAAGATGGTTCAGGATCAGAAGATGCTGGCACAGGTGAAGCTGGTAAAGATGGTTCAGGATCAGAAGATGCTGGCACAGGTGAAGCTGGTAAAGATGGTTCAGGATCAGAAGATGCTGGCACAGGTGAAGCTGGTAAAGATGGTTCAGGATCAGAAGATGCTGGCACAGGTGAAGCTGGCAAAGATGGTTCAGGATCAGAAGATGCTGGCACAGGTGAAGCTGGTAAAGATGGTTCAGGATCAGAAGATGCTGGCACAGGTGAAGCTGGTAAAGATGGTTCAGGATCAGAAGATGCTGGCACAGGTGAAGCTGGTAAAGATGGTTCAGGATCAGAAGATGCTGGCACAGGTGAAGCTGGCAAAGATGGTTCAGGATCAGAAGATGCTGGCACAGGTGAAGCTGGTAAAGATGGTTCAGGATCAGAAGATGCTGGCACAGGTGAAGCTGGCAAAGATGGTTCAGGATCAGAAGATGCTGGCACAGGTGAAGCTGGTAAAGATGGTTCAGGATCAGAAGATGCTGGCACAGGTGAAGCTGGTAAAGATGGTTCAGGATCAGAAGATGCTGGCACAGGTGAAGCTGGCAAAGATGGTTCAGGATCAGAAGATGCTGGCACAGGTGAAGCTGGTAAAGATGGTTCAGGATCAGAAGATGCTGGCACAGGTGAAGCTGGCAAAGATGGTTCAGGATCAGAAGATGCTGGCACAGGTGAAGCTGGTAAAGATGGTTCAGGATCAGAAGATGCTGGCACAGGTGAAGCTGGTAAAGATGGTTCAGGATCAGAAGATGCTGGCACAGGTGAAGCTGGTAAAGATGGTTCAGGATCAGAAGATGCTGGCACAGGTGAAGCTGGCAAAGATGGTTCAGGATCAGAAGATGCTGGCACAGGTGAAGCTGGTAAAGATGGTTCAGGATCAGAAGATGCTGGCACAGGTGAAGCTGGTAAAGATGGTTCAGGATCAGAAGATGCTGGCACAGGTGAAGCTGGCAAAGATGGTTCAGGATCAGAACAAAAAAGTTAACATGAAAATGTTAACTTTTTTTACCATTCCTTAATACCAACGAAAAAATTTGATTCTATTTAACAAATATCACCAAAAACAAAAAAATACAAAGGAAAAATATAAAGCTATAATTAATAAAAAATAAAAGTATTATAATTCAGGTATGGATGACTTATTACTGACAAAGAAAGGGGAAGCCATAAAAAGCAAGTGGTAAACCTAACAAAAACAGAGAACCAAATTGAGATATCTTTGATCATTATTATAATGATCAAAACAATCGAAATATTTATGCAACTGATGTTTCATATAAAAGCACCAATAAACGTGTTAGAATCACACGTTTATTGGTCTACAATTTTGACTCAAAAAACTAAGCAAATTGTCGGATTTAAATTACCACAAAGTAATAATCTCGAACTAGTTATGAATAATTTAAATTCATTAAAACATTGTAAACCCAAAATTTTTATTATTCACTCAGATCATGGCTTTCAATATACACATCCGAGATATATTAATGAAGTTCAAAATCTAGGTGGGATTATTTTGCTATCTATTGTCGGGAATTCAAGAAATCAAATATTGTTTTGGAATCATTAAAACTTAAATTATTAAATGATTTAGATTATTCAAAAATAACATTCAATGAACTAAATGATATGATACAAGAATATATAGTTTGTATAATAATGATCGAATTCAACCGAACTTAAACTGAAAATGGCACAGGAATTTGCTATGACGTTATAGTTGATTAAAATGTTAAATTTTCTTCTCCCAGTTGATATTAAAGCTTGTTTTTAAATAATTAAGTATAAAAAATAACATTCAGGAAACTGAATGTTATGTAATATTACTTAGCCACCATACTTGCAACATCAGCTGCAAAGTTTGATTGAACTTTTTCAATCCCTTCTCCAACTTCAAATCTTGCAACTTCAACTAGTTTATCACCGTGGTTAGCTAAATATTTTTCAACTGATAAAGAATCTTCCATGACAAAAGCTTGTTTTTCTAAAACAAATTCTGATAATTGTTTAGCTAACCAACCTTCTTTAATTTTTTCTTGTATTGAAGCAGGTTTTGAATCAAAACCAGCAGGTTTTTCAAAGCTTGCTTTTAAAGCTTCAAAACGTTCGCTTGGAATTTGTGAAACTAATGAAAATTCTGGGTTCATTGCTGAAACGTGCATAGCAACGTTTTTAGCTGCTTCAACATTTTTTCCAGCTACTTTAACAACAGAAGCAACTTGTGAATTAGCGTGAACGTAAACTCCTAAAACTTCATCTTCATTTGCTTCAAGAGCTAAAACACGTCGAAGCGAAATTTTTTCCCCGATAACTGAAGTAGCTTCAATTAGGGCATTTTCAATGCTAACACCACTTTCTAACTCTAACTTGTAAACTTCTTCTAAAGAAGCAGCGTTGCTAGTTAAAAATCTTTGTGCGACTTTAGATAATAATTCAACAAATTTTTGATTTTTAGCTGAAAAATCTGTCTCAGAGTTAATTTCAACTAAAACTGCACGTTTTTCATTACCAAGAGCAACAACTGCTCCCTCTGCAGCAACACGTCCGGCTTTTTTAGCTGCTTTAACAATCCCATTTTCTCTTAATCAGTTAATAGCATCTTCAATATCGTCATTAGATGCTTCTAAAGCTTTTTTACAATCAATTAATGAAGAGTTTGTTCTTGCTCTTAATTCTTTGATTAATTCCATTTTGTTTGCACTCATCTTAACTCCTCTTAATTAATCTTTTTTAGTTGATTTAACTTCAACTTTACCATTTTCTTCAGTTTTTGGTAATGCTGTTTCTGGAAAAACAACTTTTTCATCATTTTGGTATGCAAATTGACTACGTCCACCTCGTGAAGCAACGATTGCATCAGCAATAACTGTCATAAATACTTGGATAAATTTAGCTGAATCATCGTTTCCTGGTACACCTAAATCAACGTTATCAGGATTAGAGTTAGAGTCTAAAATAGCAATAACTTTTAATCCTTTTTTTCTTGCTTCCTTAATTGCAATTTCGTCTTCATTAGGATCAGCTACTATCATAACTTGTGGTAGACGTCTCATTTTACTCATAGCACGAATACCATTCAAATTTTTGTGTAATTTTTCTAATTGTTTGGTTTTTTCTAAAGCTTCTTTTTTAGTGTAACCCTTAAAATTGCTTGCAGCTTTAGCTTCTAATTGTTCCATAGTATTAACGCTGCGCATAATTGTTGCATTGTTAGTTAATGTTCCACCTAATCATCTTTCAGTAACAAATAATGAATTTGTTCTTTCAGCCGCAGCTTTGACAGCTTCACGAGCCTGTTTTTTAGTTCCAACAAAAATGAACTCAGTTCCTTTTGCTGCAAGGTTATTTACAAGTTTGTAAGCATATTCAAGGTGGTTTTGAGTTTTATAAACGTCAATAATGTGCACACCTTTAAATCTTTTGTTAGGAACTAAATATTCCTTCATTTTTGGATTTCAAGCATATGTTTTATGCCCAAAGTATGACCCAGATTCAAGAAGTTTTTCTCTTGAAATAATTGGATTTCTGTCTATTCTAGGTCTTGAGTCTTTTTCGACTCTAGCTTGTTGTGTTTCGTTTGTTTTCATATAAAAATGTTCCTTTTAGTTTGTTTTTGCTAAACAATATTTCGAGCACCTAGCACCTATTTGATCAAGGCACACCCAAGTGAATCCATATTGTTGTTTCTGTAATAAAAATTAAAATTGTGGTGTTATAAAAACACTTTTTATTTTACCACTTTATCCTTAAATTAAAAATTTTTTTTAAGAAATTTAAATAATAAAAATCACTTATTAAAGTGATTTTTATTATTTAAAGAAAAGGTGGCGGTGCGGGTAAATATAATCAAAAGCTGCATATAAACTTAATCCTAAAGCAATTAAAGTTGGGATATTGAATAATAAAACAGCTCAATAAACGTTATTAAAAATTCATGGAGCTGATAAATAAGCAACAGAAACAAATACAATTGCAAAGCTTAAAACCATAGTTTTTAATTTACCATAAAAACTAGCAGCAATATTGATATTATGTTTATTTAAGACAACTCTCGTACCATCAACAACTAAATCACGAATAATAAAAATTACTGTGATTCAAAATGGAATAATATTATAAAATGATAAAAAGATTAAAACAGAAGTGGTAATTACTTTATCAGCTAGTGGGTCTCATAATTTGCCAAATGAACTTATAGCATTTCATTTACGAGCTAAATAACCATCAACATAATCTGTAGCCATAGCAATTATAAATATTATTAAAGTAAAAGCAACAATTCCTACATCATAAGAATATTCTCCTTTATAAATCCACATAAATGGAAATAAAATTAATAAAGGAACTATTAAGATCATTCTTAAAATTGTTAAATAATTAGGTATATTTTCTTTTTTAATGTTTTTTAAATTAGAAAAAGTATTATTAAATTTAGTTTTAATTACATTTAAATTAAGCTTGGCTTTCATTTCCATCACTCCTATCAAAATCTTTATTTAAATTACTTAAATATCTTGTTTTAATTTCATTAATTAAAATTTCATTAGCTCTTAAATCTGTTAATTCACTACTAATTACTTCTTTAGCTCTTTGGTAAGCTTCAGGTAATAAATCATTAAAATACTTAATTGAAGATTGTGATAATTTTTTATCTCATAAATTTGAGTTTAAATCTCTAAGTACTTTTAAATTAGCGATGAAAGTTTCATACTTTTGTGAACTAACAATATAATTTTTAAACTCGTATTCTTCTAAAATATCACTAATAGTTTGAGCAGCAGCATAGTTTAAATGCGACATTTTATATTTTCCAACACTTACTACAAAATTACTATGCTCTAATGTATTTAATTTAATTAGCTCATTAATTTTTACAGTTACTTCGTGATAGTAAATTGCTGCATTTTTATCAAGTTGCATTGCTGCTTCTTTAGTTTTTTTAGCATTAATTTTTTCTTTTATATATGAATATAAAATATAGGCAAGTAGCAGTAGTATTAAGATACCTAAAATAACTCAAATAATAATTGAGGAATCAGTACCAAATACACTACTAGTTGAGTTTGTATTTGAATTCTTATTATTCATAATTCTCCTATTTTCTAGGTTATTAATTTATATATTAATAATTTTAATATATTTTTAAAAGGATAGTTTAATCTTTTTAAATTAATCTTTAACACTTTTAAATAAAATAAAATTTATTTTTAAATTTAAATTAGTTTGAATTAGCTAATTTTAGTAAAATAAGTTGATTAAAGTTATAAAGCTTAGTAAATAACTTTAAGCATAAATTTAAATTTATTTACTTTTCAAAGCCAATTTTCATTTATATTCCTTAACAACTTGGCATTGTTCTTTAATTTGCTCTTCTATTTCTTGTATTGATGGAATGATTTTTTGCGAATTTTCGTGGTTATAATCTATAAAAATACTAAATAAAAGTTCAGTTAATAACTTTTTGTCAACCACAGTTTTAGATTCAGGTTTAAAATATTGCACTAAACCACCTTCAGAAAGCCGCTCATAAATTTCAATTTCGGTATCTTTAACTAACTCTTGCATTAGTTTTTTAAGTTCTTTTGCTTCTTTAGTTAAGCGTAAATAATCTTCAGCTAGCAATTTTAATTGTTCAATATCAGCTATTTTTTTCATTTTGTTTCCTTAATTAAAATATGTTAAATTTAAATTTGTTAAAGTTTTAAAATTTTGCAGCTCGAGCACAATATTTTTATTAGATACAATAGGAGTTTTATCAAAAAGACCAGCTCGCCAAGCAATATATAAAACTAAAATATTTAGACCAAAGAAAATTAGTGTTGATAAAGCATCACTCAGTGTTGTTAAAATTGGAGCTGACATTACGGCTGGATCTTTTTTAAATCTAATGGCAACAAGCGGAATAATTGTTCCTAAAAACTTGGCAAAAATAACAACAAATCAAAGTGATAATGAACTTGCTAAAATAATAAATGAAAGTGAAATTCAATCACTCTTACCATCATGGAAAGCGTCGTTTCGAAAGGTTGGAATTGCATAATAAATATATAAGCGAATTAAATTAATTGCAAACATAATTCCACCAATAATTGTTCCTACTAATAGTTCTTTAGCAATTACTTTTTTATATTGCGAATTATGAAATTCTCCAAGCGCTGCAGCCCTTGTTACAGTGGTCGTGGATTGTGAACCAGCATTACCTGCTGAACCGCTAATAATTGGGATTAACGAAACAATTACAGCAGTTGAAACAGTAATACCAAATTGATTAATACTCTCTTCGCTAATATTTGTAAATTTTTGAATAATGTATTGTGAAAGTGTTGCAGAAAGCATTAAGATAATTAACCATAAAACTCTTGATTTAACAATTGTTTTAATGGTGGTTTTTAAGTAATTTTCTTCTGATACTTCAGAGCTAATCCCAACCATTTTATACATATCTTCAGTAGCTTCTTCATGAATAACATCAATAATAGCATCAGAAGAAATCATCCCAATTAAACGATTATCCAGTGATACAACTGGTAAAGAAGAGCGGTCATTATCACTAAAAACTTTAGCAGCTTGTTCTTTGTCATCCGTTGGATAAACAGCAGTAACAGGATTAAGTCAATTGTCTAATAAATCACCTTCTGCATTAAAAATAATTTCTTCTAAAGTAATGTCTCCTAAAAGTTTACCATCATGATCAACAATATAAAAATTATGTCCCATTGTCATATTATTATGGTAATCTTTTTTAATTTTAGTTAAAGCTTCTTTGCCAGTTCAAGAATTTTTTAGAATTGAAATATCAACTTGCATAATGCTGCCCACTTGATTATCTTTATAAAGCAAGATTTGGTTAATAATATCACGTTTTTCTTTTGGCGTTTGCGAAAGTACTTTACGCATAATATTAACTGGTAATTCTTCCAAAATATCAACTAGTTCAGCTGTTTCAAGTTCTTGCAGAACTTTTTTACCTAATTCATCACTAAATAAAGTAACAAGCCTAGTTTTAATCTCATCTTCTAAATAACTAAAAATTTCAGCTGCTTCAGTTGTTCTTAAAACTCTTAGTAAATAAAGTCTCTCTTCATCATTTAAAGCTTCATCACCCATTACTAAAGCAAAGTTAGGATAAGTAATTTCCTCTTGTAATTCCCTAATTTCTCTGACTTTTTTAGTTTCAATTAATTTTTTTATTTCTTCAACTAATAATTCATGGTTAATTTTGTTAATAATTTTGTCCATAATTAACCTTTAAGAATCTTGATTAGTTCTTCTTGGAATTGATCAAGGCGCACAGATAAAATAATGTTTTTTCTTAGTAATCTTATTAAACCTGTTTGTTCTGAAACTAAAATTGTTACTGCATCAGTTTGTTCACTAATTCCAATTGCAGCTCGGTGTCTAGAACCATAAGAAGCAGGAACAGATTTATCAGTTATTTTATAAAATGTTGAAGCATAGTAAATTTTGTTTTTACGAATAATTACAGCTCCATCATGTAATGGAGAATTTTTATTAAAAATTGAGATTAAAAGACCGCTAGAAATATTGGCATCTAAAATTATTCCATCAGTACGGTAGTTATCTAACACATCATTATTTTCTATAGTAATAATTGCACCAATTTTATATTTAGATAAATATTCCACTGATTCACGTAATTGGTTTATAAGCCTAATTTGAGAGCTTTGGCCAATTTTATCGTAAGAGCTTTTAAAAACTATATTTTTAAGAAAATAATTAAAAGCAGGTTTAAGTAAAATAACTAAAGAAATAAGTCCAATAACTAATAATAAACTTAAAATAACAATAATAGCTATTTGCATCTTACTTCCTAATTACTATTACCAATGAAATAAGCACCTACTAGCAAACTTATCACAATAATAATAATTACAATACTTCAAATAATATTGCGAAAAAGCTCTTGCTTTGCAATTGGTAATTTTTCTTGAGTTTTTTTAATTTGATTTGTTAAAAGTTCTTGCTCAGCTTTTTTGCGAGCATATTCAATTTCAGCAATACGTAATTTAATAAAGTCAAGTTTTGGTTTATTATCTTTCATTTTATACCTCATCATCCTCGTCTATTTCATAATCAGAATCAACCACGCTTAATGAAAGCTCTTCTAATTCTTTTAATTTTTGAGCTATTAATTTAGTTTTATGGGTTTTAGGTTTTTTGTCACTTTCGTATTTTTCTACTTTTTCACTTTTAGTATTACCAAATTTAATTGGCTTAGCTAATAAATCTGGATCCGCTGGATCATTAGTAAATAAAATAGTTGGCACAATAACTGGGTTACGACGTTTTTCCTTATGTAATAGTGCACTAATTCGTTCAATAATTAGTTTTTCTAAGTCTTCAACTGTTCAGTTTGGATTATTTTTAATATGATAAAGTATAGCTCCATGAGAAATTCTCTTACATTCTTCAATTAAAGCTTTAGAAGTTTTAACAAAGAATGTCCCTTTTGTTAAAACTTGTGGACGACCAATAATTTGGTTAGCTTCTTTATTAAGTAAAAAAACTAAACTCATAAAACCTGAGTCTTTGAGTTGGGCTCGCTCTTTAATAATTTTACCGGAAAAATTTAAAACCGTATTTCCATCAATATATATAGGTCCAAAATCAATAAGTTCTTGTGAAGCTTTGATATTTTGATTAAGCATCTCATAAACTACACCTTTTTGGATTATAATTACATTTTTAGGATTAACTCCATTTTCAATTGCGCTTTGGCCATGAGCTAGGCTCATCCTAAATTCACCGTGATATGGTAAAAAATATTTAGGTTTAGTTAACTGAAAAATTTTATCATGTTCAGATTTATATGCATGTCCCGAAGTATGTAAATATCCATCAACACCATTTTCTTTAATAATAGCGCCTAATTTATAGAGTCTATTAATTAACAATTCAATAACCATACGGTTTCCGGGAATTGGACTTGATGAAAAGATGATCATATCACCTTTAGTTATTTTAATTGTAGCATGTTTTCCATAACTCATTCTTGATAAAGCGGCAAGTTGTTCTCCTTGTGAGCCAGTAGTTAAAATTACTAAATCTGAATCTTTATAATTTTGTGCTGCTTTTTTATCGATTAAAACATTATCAGCAACATTAATATAACCTAGTTTTTTACCAATCTTAATTCCTTGAATCATTGAATGACCAAATGTAATAACTTTTTTACCGAGTTTTTGCGCTAATTCAATAATTACTTTAATTCTGGTTAAATTTGATGCAAAAGCAGTAATAATAATTTTCTTCTTAGCATCTTTCATGTGCCTTTCAATATCAGTTAAAATATCACTTTCAGAAGGTGAGTGATCTGGGCGCATTGCATTAGTTGAATCAGATAACAAGGCTGTCAAGCCTTGTTTTCCAATTTCATCTAAACGAGCAAAATCAGTATAGTTACCAATTGGAGTATAATCAAACCTAAAATCACCAGTACACATAATACTTCCATTTGGAGTAGTAATCCTTACACCAAATGAATCTGGAATTGAATGTTGCGAAGTTCAAAAATCAACTTTGCAATCACCGTTAAAATGATAAACATCATCTTTTTGAATTTCAATAAATTCAATTTTAGATTTAATATTATGTTCATCAAATTTTAATTTTAAATATTGAATAGCTATTCTCGGTGCAAAGATTTTGTTTAACTTTGTTTGTTTAACTAAGTAAACAACACCGCCAATATGATCCTCATGACCGTGGGTAATAAATAAACCTTCAATAATTTTATTGGGTAAATTTAAATAGTCATAGTTAGGAATTATTCCTTTAATTCCTGTATTATAAGTATCAGCAAATTTAATTCCTGAATCAATAATAAAAATATGATTATCATGTTCAACTAATAAAGTTGATTTACCAATTTCTTGTACCCCGCCAAGCGGGATAATTCGAGTGGGAAGGCTAGCTTTTTTCTTCATATTTTTCCTCCTTATAGTTAATTTTAAAATTATTAAATGAAACAAACAAAACACAAAGTATTAAATATGATTACTTTGTTTATAATATTTTATATTATAACACTATATATGTAAAAATACCAATCTTTATAAAAAAACCTTCAAATAATTTTGAAGGTAGTTTAACATGAGGTATCTCGATGTCGGCTCTTTACTATTATATCATAAAATTTTAAAATAAACTAATCAAATATATTTAGGCTTTTGCCTAAATATATTTGAATAAATTAATTATTAAATTTGAGATATTTAAAACTATAATCAGCTAAGTTTTGTAATTTTTCAGTGATTATAAAATGAACTGTTGCAATTCCGCTAATTACTGGGGATACTGGTTCGCTTTCTTCATATGTTTTTATTTCTTTAAATTTATATTCAATGTTTATTTTTTTATCATTAACATTAAATTTATTAATTCAATATCCTGATCCTTTAACTACTTTATTAGGGGTTCCTGTTCTATAACTTAAACCATTAATAATTAAAATAGACTGACTGGTAAAATTAACATTTTTAAAGTTGTTTTCTAAGTATTTATATTCTTGTGGTAAGTCAGATGATGAATTAACAATCTTAAAGATATTTTGTTTGTTAATTTTAATATTTTTATCTTGTCATTTACTTCCGATACATGATTGTAATTCTAAACGTTTATCGTTTAAATCTTTTTTTGTTTCATCAAAGGTATTTTTTAGTTGCTGATTTACACTATCTAATTCATCAAAAAGAGCTTTATTTTCATTTTTAAATGCATCATCAAATGAATTATCATCAGAGAGCACATACCACATAATGATCATATGCTAAATAAACTGGTAGTAGCACTAGGTAAATTATTTGGATTATGAATTCTTAGAGTACGATACCCGTTTTCAGTTCTTGACTCAGAATAATATGAATTGCGTGTTTTAGGTGATCAACAAGATAAAGCAATTATAGGTAATGCAAAAGTTGTAGATAATGCTAATAAATAAAAAGGTTTTTTAAATTTGTTAGTAATTTTCATCTATGCTCTAGTAAATCTTAAAATATTTAAAATTAAATATTGTATTTTAACAATACCATTATAATTTTACCACAATAATGTTCGTAAATTTGCTTTTTCTTGACAAGCAAGGTTTTTATATAAAATACGTATTTTTAAGAAAAATCTATAGTATAATTTATTACCATTAGTTAAAGATAACTTTTTTAAATTTCATTTAAAAACTAGAATAACACTTAAGGTTATTCTAGTTTTTTCTATATAAAATAAGTTATGATAAAAAAGATTGAGAACAAAAAAAAGAAAATTAAGATGTGAAAATAATAAATAAGATTATCAATTTCTGGTTTAGCTTGTTTCGCTAAGTTTCTCTCTGTTATTTTTTGACGGTATATTTTTTTTTCTTCAAAAGACATATAGCGCATTTTTCGTTCTTCTTTAAAACTTCCTACACTTGTTTTTGAATCTTTAAAAGGTTTAGTAAGTGATTTTCAAAAATTCTTTTTGATAATCAAAATTACTAGTAGAATTGAGCTAGTAACAATAGCAGCAAGAGCTAATAAATTTAAAAATTGTTTTGTATTATAACTTTTTTTTAAAATAAGGTCAATTATGATTATACTTAAAAAGATAATTAATGCAAAAGCTAAAATTAAATAAAAATCTTTTTTAACTATTTCTTGTTTAAATCTAAATCAAAGCTTTTTAATCATGTTGTGATTTAGGTTTTGTTCATTTAACAAATTGGTCTTTTGTTGCATAAACAAAGTGATCATTATTATCACTTAATGACATATTAGTTGGAATATTTGGATATTGTTGTTCTTTAAGATATTCAAGTTCAAATTTAACATCTTTAAATTTCTCATTCGCATTAGAAACTTTTGGAATTGCATTAAATAATTTAATAGTATATGGATGAATTGGGTTTTGGTAAATTTCATTGGTATCCCCTGATTCAACAATTTTACCAAAATGCATAATTTGAACTCGATCCGCAATATATTCAATCATTGATAAATCATGGGCAATGAAAACCATTCCAATATTTTTTTCAAAACATAAATCTTTTAACAAGTTAACAATTTGTGCTTGAATTGAAATATCAAGTGATGCAATTGGTTCGTCAGCTACAATTACTTTAGGATCAGAAATCAAAGCCCTTGCAATAACAATTCTTTGACGTTGTCCCCCAGAAAATTCATGAGGATAACGATAGGCAAATTGTTTTAATAAACCAACATCTTCTAAACTTTTATAAATAGTTATCTTAGTAAATAAACTTTTAAGTTTAGCTAAACTAAATGGTTTATTTACAAATCTAATAACTTTTTGCAAGTGTTTATGTTGTTTATTTAACCATAAATCAAATTTAGATACTCCAAGCAAAACATAAGTATTATTTAAATCTTTATTTAAATATTTTAATTCTATATCAAATGAATCAATACCTGAGCGCTTATCTTGCACATTAGTATCATAAACTTTTAAATCAATTTTAGCTTGTTTGAGTTTTTGAGTTAATTTAGCTAAAGCTTCTTTATTAGAATTTTTAGCTTCTCTAATTTTTGTTTCTAAAACTTTAATACGACTGCTTTTATAAAACTCTTTGAATTTTTTATGTGTTAAATTAAATAATTCATTATTAGCTTTTGAAGCTGTTTTGAGTTTTTGTCAAATTGTAGTTTCTTTTTCGATTTCATTCTTTAAATTATTAATTCTAGTTTGAAATTCTAAAACATATTTGCTAACTTCTTGGTGATGAATTTCCTTTGCAGCTTCAAAATTCTCTTTGGCTTTATTTAATTCAATAGTATTTTGAGCTGGTTTTACAAAAAATTCTTTAAATTGTAATTTTAGATACTTAATAAAGTTTTTAAATTGATTATTTAACTGAGTTTTATAAGTTTTTTTTCTTCCGTTCGAAATATTTGTATACTTACTAAAATCAAATTGATATTCTTGTTTAATAATTTTAACTAGTTCTTGTTTATATGATTTCAGTGAATTAAAATCATATAAATTAAGATTTAATTTTTGTTCAAAAATTGGTAATGATAAATCTTCTAATGATTTAATTAACTCTTGTAATTCATTAAAAGTTAAATAAGTAAGATTCTTTTGGTTTTTACTTAATATATTTTGAACTTTTTTATTAAGTAAGTGCAATTTTAATTTATAAGCATGTAAATCTAAATCATAACTATTATATGCTTCATTTCAATTTAACCGTGCTTCATTTTTTAATTCAGCTAAAATGTTTTTAACTGAGTTTTTAGAACCTGAATATTCTTCTCATCAATTTGAAAGAGCTAATTTAAAGTTTTTAAAAGTGCTTTGTCTATTAGTTTTATATTCATAATAAGCTTTAGTTTTTTTGCTTAATTTTAATTGCTCAGTGTATTTAGCTAAAGCTTCATAGTAAGCTGATTCGTCAAAATCAATTTGATTGGCATCTAATTTAGCTTTAGATTCATGGTATAAAGAAATCAGCAAATCAGTATTAGAATATAAGTTATTAATAATTTTAGAATTATTTTTATTTTTTTCTTCTAAGAAAGAGAAATAGGAATTAAATTTATCATCATAAGAAGTTTCATCATTACTAAAATTATTCACCTCAGTTAGAATTTTATTTCATTTTTCACTAAAAGGTTTTGTTAAAGAATTAGTGATTTGGAGATTTTCAAGTTTTAATTTTAAAACTGCTTCTAAAAATGAATAATGGAAATTTTCTTTAACTCTAAATCAATTTTGATCTAAGTCCTTAATTTTATTTTTAATTATTTTGTTAACAACTAAAGGTTCTTTTAAAATTGAGAAAATTGTATGTTGTCCGTTAAGAGCAGCCATTGGGTCTTGGAAAATCATTTGAATATTTTTACGCATAAACTTACGTGTTTTACGTGAAATTCTTTTTCCAGAAATGAGTTGACCATCAAGGCGCACAAAGCCGTTAAAATCATCATATAATCTTAAAAGTGAGCGACCAATTGTTGTTTTACCTGAACCAGATTCACCTATTAAACCAACTATTTCACCTTCTTTAACGTCAAATGACACATCATCTACAGCTTTGTTAACATTACCCTTGTTAACAAAGAATTTTTTTAAATTAAAAATTTCTAAAATAGCTTTTTGTTTATTCATTATCTTTAAAAACCTTTCTAAAACTCTCAAGACGTGCTTTTAATTCAGGCGATAATTGCACTTTTGGTGCCTCTGGGTGTAATAATCAAGTAGCTGCAGCATGGGTATTAGAAATTTCAAACAACGGAGGTTCTTTAACAAAATCAACTTCCAAAGCATAATCATTTCTTGGGGCAAATGCATCACCAAGAGGTAAATTATTCATATCTGGTGGAGTCCCCTTGATTGAATAAAGTCTATCTTCTTTATTTTCTGGAATTGCTGAAATCAAAGCTCAAGTATAAGGGTGTTTAGGATTAGTAAAAATATCTTTTTTTAAACCTCTTTCAACAATTTTACCTGCATACATAACATAAATATAGTCACAAAACTTAGCAACAACCGAAATATTGTGACTAATTAAAATAATTGAAATATTCATATTTTCCCTTATTTCATCAAATAAGGCTAAAATTGAAGCTTGGACTGTAGGATCAAGTGCCGTTGTTGGCTCGTCGGCAATAATTAAGCTAGGTTTTAAAGCAACAACCATAGTAATAACTACACGCTGTTTCATTCCTCCACTAAGAGTATGAGGGTACATCTCAAAAACTTCTTCAGCACCCCTAATTCCAAATTTATCTAAAAGCCCAACTAAATACTTACGTTTTTCATTGTAAGTTTTATTTTTTCATTCTTGGTTTTTATTTAGAGCATCTAAAAGTTGTTTTCCAATTTTTCTTGTTGGATTTAAGGAAGTAAGAGGATCTTGGGGAATATACCCAATTTTATGACCTCTAATTTTTTGCCAAAAAGTGTCTTTTTTAGATTTTAATAAATCAACACCATCAATATTCATTACATCAGCAGTTATTAATGAATTTTCATTAATATTTAAAAATGATTTTGAAGTAACAGATTTACCAGAACCAGATTCACCAACTATACCAACAATTTGACCCTTAGAAATCTCTAAATCAACACCACGAACAATATTTATATACTTATTACGCTTAAGTTTAAAACTTACTTTAAGGTTTTTAACTGTTAATAAAACATCTCTCATTTAAATATCCTCCTATTTTGATTTAATAACTTTAGGGTCTAAGGCATCATGCACTCCTAAAGCAATAAAGTGTAATGAAACTGAAATTGAAAGTAAGATTAATGAAGGTAATAATAAGGTTCAAATATTCGTTGCAGCTTCAGCTGGAGCTGAAGAAATAATTTTTCCTAAGTTAGCATTATCTGATTGGAAAAATCCTAAGAAAGCAAGTGATGAAATTGAAAGAATAATTGAAGGAATTGAAGCAACATAGTTGGTTGCTATTTTTCCAATAATTGCAGGAAGTGCATGTTTATAAATTAATCTTGCTTTTGAAGCACCAACTGATTGCGAAGCTGTAATAAATTCTGAATCTTTGACTGTTATAATAAATAATCTTGTTCTTCCAACAGAACCAACTCAACCAACAAAGATCAGTGCAATTCCTAAAGTTAAATCTGTTGTGCCAAATAAAGTGGCAAATAATAATAATCAAATTAATGTTGGAGGAGCTGAAAAGATATCAATTAAACGCATGATAATTGTATCAGCAGGTTTTCCTACATGGAATCCTAAATATGAACCAATTGCAACTCCAATAATTGTTTGAAGCGTTGCAACTATTAAAGCCAGTCTAATTGCTCTTCAAGTACCTATTCAGCTTTGGGTTCAAATATCAATTCCTGCACTGTTGGTTCCTAAATACGTATTAAGTTTTATATGTGGATTAGCAGCTAAAATTTCTTGATAGTATTTAGCTGCTTCTGAATAAGTAATATTAGGGTTAATGCCTGAATTTCTTAAAACAATATGCACACTATCTACTTCATATCACTTATAAAAATCAATGTAATGCACAATTGAATTACCACTAAGATCATTAGTAAAATACTCTGGCTTATTAAATTCAAACCATAAATATCCACCATAATAATCTTGTTTTTGCCAAACTAAAGCGTTTTCTGTGAAATAAGCATCACTGAAAACAAGGTTAGAATTGATTTTACCTTGTCAAATTGCTGGTAGTGACTTAACAAATGATGAGCCAGTGTTAGTTTTTTCTCCTGCTTTGGCACCAATTAAATTTAATTGAGTGGTTTGATCAACTGAAATATCAGCACTATAATTTGAATAAGCTGTTACGACAATTGAAGTAATAAAAACAGCTAAAAAGATAAAAAGAAATAAAACTGAAGGTCAGCTTTTAAAAAATCTTTTTATTATTTCAATTGTTAATTTTTTTGGTTTTCCAGCAACATTAATAAAGTTGTTATTTTTAGGAGCAAAAGCAAAAGGACTTGAAATATTATCTATTTTTAACTTATATTTTTGGTTAAATTCTTTACTTGTCATATAATGCTCCTTGTAATTGTTTTTGTTTCTGAAAATCCTTATTACGTTGCAAGGTTCTAGCTAAAATTTGCAAGTAACTAAAGCCTGCTTTTGAAGAATATTTAATCCGAGGATCTAAAATTGTATATGAAATATCTACAACAATTGTTGTCATAACTCCTAAAAAAGTGAAAAAGACAGTATTAAACATAATAATGTTGATTTCACCTTGCGGGAATGATTGAGCAATAATTTCACTGGTTCCAGGAATATTTCAATATCTTTCAATTACTATTCCGCCAGTTAAAAGTCCAATATATGAAGGAATCAAGATTGCTGCTAGTGGAATAGAGATATTTCTTAATACATATTTAAAGAAGATTTCAGATTGTTTTAAGCCTTTTGAGCGAGCAATTAAAACATAATTAGAAGTTAGAACCGTAATTACTTGATTTCGTGTATAAGTAATATATCCAGAAAGCGAACCAAGGACCACAATTAAAATTGGTGGAATCCAAGAAACAATAATTTGTGTTGTACTAAATACTTGTGAACTTTGCTCTGAATAAGGGTTAATAAAAGTAGGTGTCACATTCACTCTTAATAAAATTGAAATTAAAATTGGGGCAATAATAAATGAAGGAAGTGCAATAAAGAATAATGAAAAAACGTTTATTCCTGCATCAAACATTGTTCCCCGTTTATACCCTGCAACTGTCCCAAGGATAATTCCTAAAATTGCACTAATAAAAAAGGCTGGCACAGTAACAATCACAGAAAATCTTAGATATTTAAAGAATAATTCTGAAATAGATGAAGTTTGAGTTTGTTGAAATAACGATTCGTTAAATGGTGTTCCAAATGGGTTTTGTTTGTTAGTGAAAATATCACTAAGTCAATACCCAAAACGAATTAAAGGATTTAAACGGTATGTAAGTCATACATTTTTAAATTCTTGATATCTATTTGCTCAACTTGCTGGCAGAAAATGATATTTAACAGAATCATTAAAATATTTTTCATATAATTGGTCTGTTGCATCACTGCTTACGCCTGCACCAGTAGTTCCTCCAAGTGCTCTTTGGGCAAATGGATTAGTTGAAAATTGTGCAGTTAAAACATAAACAACAAATACGATAATTAGCAAAGTTAAAATTGCAAATCCAATCCGTTGCAAAATATATTTTAGCATCGGTATTTCCTTTCTATCATAAAACAATAAGCAATTAACATTCCTGTTAATTGCTAATTAATGTTTTATTAATTTAGTTTGTTTTGTGTTTATTTAGTTGTAGTAGTTTTAGCTAGAAATGAAGAATAATCATCTGCATATGGTGTACTTGGGAAAATATAGTTAGGGTTAACTAACCTATCAGAAAAAGATTCTGAAAGACTTGTATAAAAAGGATTAGGTAATAATCCTGAAATATTAGTTAATTCATTAGTAAATTTAACAAGCTCATCTTTCTTTAATCCATGGGTTGAATCAGTATTTAATCAAAGTAAGTATTGAGCTGATAAAAGTCCAGCACTAATATATTCAGTTTTATCAGTTTTAGTATCAATATCTTTTAAGACAATATTTGTATCAGTTGTTTTTTCGCTATCAATTACTTTGTGAGCTAAATAATCATTCAAGTTGCGTAAGTCCTTTGAAGTTAATTTTGATCATTTTTCAATAGGAATTGAAAGTTTGATAGTTTCTTTATTTGCTTCTAGGAACACTTTTAATTTATCAGCAGCTTTGACTAAAGTTGGGTAAGCAACTTGCACTTTAGCACGGTAAGCTTCATCATAAGCAATGGCAGCTAAAATAGGCATTGCAGAAATTCATGATCTATAGTCATTTGATCCATTAATTAATTCATAATCTGAAGTTCATCCAAATCTTTGTACTGGTGAAGGGGTATTTAAGTAATAACTGTAAAGTGATTCTAGTGCTTTATCACCATCTTTTAATTTAACAGCTGAAACTTCTAATTTTTCTGGATATAAACTATTTAAAATTTTAATTTGACTTAAAAATGCTGTTTCATTTTTAATATTATAGTTAACAAATCTATAAGAAATAACAAATCTAATTTTGTCATTTTTAGCAATTTCTTGAGGTGAAGAATCTTTAGGCGCAGTATATGATGCAAAGAATTCATCAAGTAATGTTTTAAGACGAGATTTTAAAGTTTCAAAAGCAGCTGATTCGTATTTTTGAATTGCTGTTTGACCAACAACATTGTTTTCTGATGGTCTAAGTTCAGTTCCTAATGAACCACCTAAATCAACTCTTTGGTTAGTGTTGCGATCAACAACAAAAAGTTCATTAATTTCGTCAGCTAATTTTCTTGGTGTTACATCATCACCTTGAACAATTGGAGTATCTTGCGCAACCCCTGTAAGTCATGCAATACCTGGTAAAGGTAAATGAGTTTCCCTTGCTGAGTGTGATCAGTTAATTGCTGTTGAAAGAATATTTCTAAATTCAGCAGCACGTCCTGAAGTTGTGTAAGTTAAAGTATCTTTAGCTTTTCCTTCACTAATATCTTGGTATGAATTACCTCAAAGTAATTGAGCATAAGCATCATTAAAGTAAACTTCATTATATTTTTGTTTGTTTTGGTGGTAGTTAGGGACAATTGCTGGGTAGTAGTGACCTGAAGTTGATTTTTTATTTAAAGTTTCATATTTTGATAACCCAAAAACATCTTTATTATTTTTAATTAAATTTTGAGTATTAGCATCTAATTGAGAATATGAAATAGTTGATGTTAATCCTGAAATAAATCACTCGTAGTTAGTGTTTTTAAATTGATCAGGAGTAAGTTGTTTATTTACGTGAACTTCTTGAATTTCTTTTAATCTACCTTCAGCATTTAGATAGCTTTGATCTTTATAGTGAGTATTTAAAATTCATCTTTTAGTTAAATCATCAGCATTATATCCTGCATAGTAGTATCTACCAGCATATAATGCTGTGTCTTTGGTTAAACCATATCAGTAAAGACCTGATTCTTTAGTTTTTCCAGTAGCAGTTGCAAAACTTGCAGCTGCTTCAGCTTCTTGATTTTTAGCGCTAGAAGCATAATTTCTAAGTGAAACTAAATCTTGATTTTTCTCTTCGATGTATTGACTTGGAGCTGGTAAATAGTCATAATTCCCAAAAAGAATGCCTTTGAAAAATTCCACAAATTGTGCAGCTTTAGTTTCATCTTTTTTTTGGAATACTAAATACTTTTTATCTCCATCACTTTTAATGAATTGTGATTCATCAATAATTTTATCAAAATTAATGTTGTATAGTCCGTATAAATATTTGTTTCCAAAAGTTGAATCTTTTTTAAACATATTATCTGATTTTGCTGTAATAGCTTTGGCTTTAGAATCTAAATCAGCTGTTCCACCATTTGCTAAACGGTATTTTTCATCTGAATATAAATATGTTCTTAAAATACCATAGTAAAAGTCTTTGGCTACAACTTTATACTTAGTTTTTTCACCTTTAGTATTTACTCAATATGAACTTTCATCAATTTCAACTTCAAATTTAGAAGCTTTAGCTAAATTTTCAAAGAATTTAGGGTTGTTGATTGATTTTGGGTCATTACTGGTTAGTTCAACAAATGATGATTTATAATATTTCCCTTGTTCAGTTGGTGCTCCAAGTGGATCAACATTATCATTATCATAAACAACTTCTTGTCCATCTACATATAATTTTATTGATTTAGCATATTCTAAATTTCATTTTAAGATTGATGGTTTAAGTACTTGGATTTTGTTGATTTTTGTAATTCCATCTGAAGATACTTCATTTGTTTCTTCAAATTCAGCTTTACCTGTAGCTTCGTGTCTAAATAATAAAGCTCCTGAAGCTGTGTCAGTTGCATTTGAAAAAGATCCTGAGTAAATTGACCCATCAAATTCTCCACGATTTTGTGCATATTCACTATTAATTTGAATACGGTAAATTTTTTGTGCTGCGTAGTTTCCAAAAGTTTTGGTTGGCATCTTTGCAGATTCTTGTCCACAAGATACTGCAGCAATTGGTAAAGCTAGTGAAGCAACAGCACTACCAATAAATCATAATTTTCTTTTTTTCATAATATATAAAATTCCTTTCTAATTTTTTAATGATTTATTTAAATAATTTTTGACCAATTTTTGTTCACCGTGTTACTAACTCTTCTAAATATGAATAACCTTCATCATAAAATTGGTCATTTGTAAGGTCTACACCTACTTTTTTTAATATTTCAAGCGGATAATCGTTTCCACCAGCACTTAAAAAGTTGCTAATGTAATTATCAAGTGCTTGCTTGCCATATTTTTTATATTGTTTAAAGAAGTAAATTGCTACTAATTGCCCTATGGCATACTTATAAACATAAAAGCCATAATAATAGTGAGGGACATAAATTGATTGAATAGTTTGTTTTTGTGAATATTTATAAGTATCAACTAACATATATTTCAATGAGTTTTGGTAATAAATTTTACTAATTGAATCATAACTTGAATTAGCTTGTCCTTTTTGAATTGCATTATATAAATCATATTCATAATTAGCTCATAAAACTTGTTTATGCACTGTTCCATTAAAGCCATTAATTAAGTTATTTAAAATATAAAATTTTAGTCTTTCATTATCTGAATGCTCAGTTAAATAGTCAAATAACATTAATTCATTAAATATTGAAGCAATTTCAGCTAAGAAAATTGGGTAACTAGCATTATTAATATCATTATGTTTATCTGAGTAATATGAATGCATTGAATGCCCTAATTCATGAGCTAATGTTTCGACGCTTCCTAGCGTACCATCAAAATTCATTAGAATGTATTTTTTCTCAATGCCGTATGTACCACCAATACTATAAGCTCCTGATCTTTTAGTAGTAGTGCTCATATAATCAACTCAATTTTCATTTAAGGCTTTATAAACTTGGTCATAATATTCTTGTCCAAATGGTTTTAAAGCTTTAAGAACTAAATCATTAGCTTCGGACACTGAATATTCAGTTTTTACTTTAACTAAATCACGCGAACTATCTCAATCATGAAATTCTTCTTTAAAACGTTTTTTATAAAAACTCTTGAGATTTTTAAGATATTTTTTGAGAATATATCTTTTTTCTGAGACTTTTGAAAAGAGCTTTTGCAAAATCTCATCGCTAACTTGATCATCATAAGTAAGCATCGAAACAGCTGAATCATACTTACGGATCTTAGCTTCAGAAACTAATTTGTTAAAATGTTGGTATAAAAGTTCAGCAAACGAATCTTTATGTTTAAAATATGCATTTCAATAATTTTGGTAAGCTTGTTTGCGCACTTCTTTAATATTAGATTTCAATAATTTAGTGCGTTTAATTGGATCAAGCTTTGTTTTTGAACCATTAGGTAATGTTACATAACCATAATCCAGTTCACTATCACTTAAAATTCCAAATACTGTATGTGGATTAGGTTCACCCAAAGCACTTTGCACTAAATATTCTTCGACTTTATCATCTAATTTATATTTTTGTGAATCAATTAAATCTTCAATACCCCTTTTGTAAGATTTTAACCTCGGGTCATCTTTTCAAAGCTTAATTTTTTCTAAATTAGCAAAGAATCTTGGTAATTCTGAACCAAATTCTTGGCTTAATTCATGAGATTTAAATTCAAATTCATTATCTAATTTAATATATGCTGGATTTGTTAAATCAGTATTTAAATTATTTGAAATATAATTATAAATCTTATTCGAAACTAAGGTTTGCTCATCATTGAGTTTTAAATCTTCTAAATAAGCTTCAATTGAATCATATTTAGAATCTTTAACTTTTATTCTTGCTTTAGTAAGTTTTTCATATTCATTAATTCAATCATGAATACTTTTACCTTGCAAAATATCTTCTAAATCTCATTTATATTTATCTTCAACATGCTTATGATTTTTATATTGTTTGATTTCCATATTTGCTCCTTTCTAAATAAAAAAGTCTTGCAGAGTATAAATCTACAAGACTAATTTATATAAATTATGTAAGAAAACTTACAAAGTTTTAATTATAAATAAGAAATGTAAATCTATAGCTCCAATGGTGCTATGCACCAAAGAGTAGAAATCTTTTATGATTTTCTACCAACACTTAAAATTGCCACTTTAAGTGCTTCGGCTTTTATGTCCTTTCAATATCCTACGTATGCCTACTTAAATATTTACTAATACTAAAAGCTCCTCTATAGAAAGTTAACTCATAACAGATTTCTAACTACTTAATCTGTTATGAATAACAACCCAACAGATTAATATTAAAAGATACAAATGTTATTAATTAACATTGTATGTAAAATATTAACATTAATCATCGTGAGTCTATTGTTTTTCATGGATTTATTATAACATAAATTTTTAAAAAACAAGCAAAAATTCCTTAATTTTCATACTTAAATTTTTAAATATTTACTAATTATTAAAAAGTTAGAAATATCATTTTTAATATATAATTTAAAGCATGAAAAAAATAAGCAATATTTTTGACCTTAAATCAACTGAGATGCGAATTGCAGAAAAATCCTTAAAGAAAATTAATTCTCTTGAAGCAATTGTATCAAAATTCACTGATGCAGAGTTAAAATCAAAAACTGCCTTTTTTAAAGATTTACTTAAAAAAGGTTATAGTTTAGAAGATATTCGTGAAGATGTTTTTGCTGTAGCTAGAGAAGCAACTAAAAGAGTTTTAGGTAAAAGACCTTTTGATGTTCAAATCTTAGGGGGTTTACTTTTAGACCTGGGTTCAGTAGCTGAAATGAAAACAGGAGAAGGAAAAACCATTACTTCAATTGCTCCTGTTTACTTAAATGCTCTTTTAGGTAAAGGGACAATTGTTTCAACAGTTAACGAATATTTAACCGAACGTGATGCAACGGAAATGGGTGAAGTATTTAATTTCTTAGGATTGAGTGTTGGAATTAACAAAGCTCAGCTTGATCCAAGTTCAAAACGAGCTGCATATGCTTGTGATATAACTTACTCAGTTCACTCTGAATTAGGATTTGATTATTTAAGAGATAACATGGTTACTAATAAACATGAAAAAGTACAACGTGGTTTATACTTTTGTTTAATTGATGAAGTTGACTTAATTTTAATTGATGAAGCTAAAACACCATTAATTATTTCAGGCGGTGATAAAGAAGATATTAGCACTTATTTTGCTGCTGATCAATTTGTGCGTACTTTATCTCACCAAGATTATATCATTGATGAAGAATCTAAAGTTGTTGCTCTAACACACTCAGGAATTCAAAGAGCTAATGAATTTTTCAATACTCCTAATATTTACAATATGGAAAATAGTGAAAAAATTCATTTAATTCAAAATGCTTTAAGAGCACATAAGATTATGCGCATTGACGTAGAATATATTGTTCGTGACGGTAAAATTGAATTAGTCGATGCTTTTACTGGTAGAATCATGGATGGTCGAAGCTATTCAGAAGGGTTGCAACAAGCTATCCAAGCTAAAGAGCAAATCGAAATTGAACCTGAAACTAAAACCCAAGCAACTATAACTTACCAAAACTTCTTTAGAATGTTCAAAAAACTTTGTGGTATGACTGGAACAGGTAAAACTGAAGAACAAGAATTCATTGATATTTATAATATTAGAGTTAATGTTGTGCCAACTAATAAACCAATTGCAAGAATCGATGAGCCTGATTCAATTTTTTATGATTCAGAAGATAAATGAAATGCAGTAGTTGAAAAAGTTTCAGAGCTATACCAAAAAGGACAACCTGTCCTTGTTGGTACTTCACAAATTGAAGACTCAGAAGTTTTACATAAATTGTTACTAAAAAAAGGAGTGCCTCATACTGTTTTAAATGCCAAACAAAATGCTTCTGAAGCTGAAATTATAGCTAAAGCTGGAGAAGTTAAAGCTGTAACAATTGCAACTAATATGGCAGGTAGGGGAACTGATATTAAACCAACACCTGAAGCAATTAAGTTAGGCGGCTTATATGTATTAGGAACTGATAAAGCAGAAGCAAGGAGAATTGACAACCAATTAAGAGGCCGTTCAGGACGTCAAGGAGATGTTGGAACTAGTAAATTCTTTGTTTCTTTAGAAGATCAATTAATTCGACGCTTTGCTTCTTATGAGCAATTTCAGGAAGCATATGCTAATAAAAAAGGAACAGAAATCTCAAGTAAAACATTACGTTTACAATTTAATTATGCTCAAAAGAAAATTGAAGGATTTAACTATGATTCACGTAAATCAGTGCTTAATTATGATGATGTAATTCGCCAACAACGTGATTTAATTTATGCACAACGTGATTTAATTTTAGCAACTAGTAATGTTGATTTCATTATTAAAAGAATGTTTATTTCAGCTGCTAAATCAGTTGTTGAAAATGATGAATTTCACACTCACAGCAACTATGATTACGATGCATTAGTTAAATTTTTAAATGAAAATATTGGTCAGCTAGTTTCATTTAACTTTGATGTTTCAGATATAGTTAAAGTCCATGAAACTGACTTACCTGAATATATTGCTAATATTATTCTTTCATTATATGAAGAATGAATTAAGAATGCTAAAAATAATGCTGAAGAATCAGAAATTGCTTCATTACAAAAACAAACCATTCTATCCGTTTTAGACGAGCGTTGACAACGTCAAATTAACCGCATGGATAAATTACGCTCCAACGTTAATTTAGTGCAATATTCGCAAAAAAATCCTTATCAAGTGTATACAGAAGAAGGAACTAAGTTATTTGAAGCAATGCTTAATGATATTGCTTATAAAGTTATGATTCAAATTCTTAAACATCGCATGGGTAAAAAATCATTAATTACCAAAGCAATGAGAATGGATCCTTTATTCCAAACGATGATGCAAGTCTTCACCTTTGATACTTCTAAAACAATTGGAGAATTTGAAAAAGAAGTTGTGGCAAAATACCAAGAATTGCAAAAACGTACTGCTGATTTATCAAATAACCAGCAAAATAATTAAGCTAAAAAATACTAAATAAATAATGTAAGTTTGTGGTATAATAAATCTGCAAAATACACAATCTTAATTAAGGAGTTAATATGAGACAAAATAAAAGTGATTTAAGAAAATTAAGACGTCAAGATGCTAATATTAATCCTCAAGAACACGGAATAAGATTCAAAAGATTTTTAGGAGATGATTCTAATATGGAAAATGTATACCGTCCTGTTGGCGGACAAGCTTGCGGTAAGAATTGCCAAGCTAACAAAAATGCCAATGTACTTTTAGCCTTAAAATCAAAACACTTACTTAGTTTTGAACCTTTGGCAAAAGAATTTTTAGTTTTCTTTGAAGAAATTCTAAAATAATAATTAACCTTAATAAGAACCATTAATTTATTATGGTTCTTTATTTTTGAAACGGAGGAAAAATGTTAGAAATACAAAATTTAAGTAAAATCTTTAGCGACAAAAAACTCTTCGAAGGAGTTAACTTAAAATTTACTGAGTCAAATACATATGGAATTATTGGAGCCAATGGAGCAGGTAAAAGTACCTTTTTAAAAATTATTTCTGGCCAAGTTGAACCTACTAGTGGACAAATTATTAAAGAAAAAAATAAACGTATTTCGGTTTTAAGCCAAGACCATAATGCTTATGACTCATATAATGTCACTGATGTAGTTATTATGGGTAATACTGATTTATATGCTATTATGCAAGAAAAAGATGCAATTTATGCTAACCCTGATGCTACGATGGAGGATTACACCCGTGCTGGTGAATTAGAAGAAAAATTTGGTGATTTAGGTGGTTGAACAGCAGAAAATGATGCCCAAGAATTATTAAGTAATTTAGCAATTCCTAAAGAAAAATGAACTGCATTAATGAGTGAATTAACAGCAAACCAAAAAATTAAAGTGCTTTTAGCTAAAGCTTTGTTTGGTAATCCAGATATTTTAATTATGGACGAACCAACTAACCACTTAGACTTACGTTCAATTAAATGGCTTGAGAACTTTTTAATTGATTATCCAAATGTTGTAATTGTTGTAAGCCACGACAGTGACTTTTTAGATTCAATTTGCACCCATATTGTTGATATTGATTATAACGAAGCTAAGATTTATACTGGGAATTATTCATTTTGAAAACAATCCTCAGAATTAGCTCGTGAAATGATGAAACAAAGTAATGTTAAAAAAGAAGCTCAAATTGAAAAACTAAAAGAATTTATTGCTCGTTTTAGTGCTAATGCATCTAAATCACGGCAAGCCACTAGCCGTAAAAAAGCTTTAGAAAAAATTACTCTTGATGAAATTAAACCATCAAACCGTAAATATCCATATGTTCATTGGGAAATGAATCGTGATCATGGTAAACAAATTTTAAATGTTGATAATTTAACATACCATAATGAAAATGGAGAATTATTATTTGAAAATGTTTCATTTTCATTAAAACCTGGAGAAAAAATGGTTATTGTTGGTGATGATGATATCGCTAAAACACGTTTGTTAGAGTGTTTAATGGGTATTAAAAAACCAACAGGTGGAACTATTGAATGAGGTCAAACAATTACCCCAAGTTATTACCCAAATGATAATAATTCATATTTTGAAACTGATGAAAATATCTTAGAATGAATCTCAAAATGACCTTTAGAAAATAAAGAAAAAATAAACCAAGAAAATGATGATGCGCGTATGCGAGGATTCCTAGGTCGTATGCTTTTTAGCAATGACACAGTTTTTAAAAAAGTGAAAGTAACTAGTGGTGGGGAAAAAGCTCGTTTAATGTTTTCAAGAATGATGCTCTTAGAATCTAATTTCTTAATTTTAGATCAACCTCTTGATCACCTAGATACTGAAAGTATTGATTCAGTTATTGAAGGTATTAATAATTATAAAGGCGGGGCAATTTTTACAACATATAACCGTGCTTTTGTTAACCAATGTGCCAATGTAATCTTAGAATTACAAAGCCCTCAAAATAGTTTTTTATTTAGAGGAACCTTAGAAGAATACGAAGAATTGCAACAGGATTAAAATGCAGCGCTTTTTTGTATTTGAAAAAGAAGATGATTATTTTATTTTATCCAAAGAAACACTAAAACATTTAAATGTTATTCGCATTAATCAAAATCCATTTATTTGCGTTTATCAATCTAAATTTTATAAGTGTGTCTTAGAGTCTAATAAAGCAAAAATAATAAATAAATTAGATCAAAATCATGAATTTGATTTTGATGTAACAGTTGCTTTATCCTTAATTAAATACGAACGATTTGAATGAGCATTGCAAAAACTCGTTGAATTAGGAGCAACTAAAATTATTCCCTTAATTACTTCATATACTAATGGAGAATTATATAAATATGACAAATTTATAAAACGTAAAAAACGTTTTGAATCAATTATTCAAGGAGCAGCAGAACAAAGTTTTCGTAATATTTTACCTGTACTTAGCGATCCAATTCATTTTAACAAGTTAATTTTACATACAGCAAGTTTAAAGATAATTGCACACGAAAAACAGGATTGTTCAATATCAATGATAAACGATATAAACCAAGATACCTTATTTGTAATTGGACCAGAGGGCGGCTTTAGCGAACAAGAAATTGAATTAGCCTTGGAACATGGCTTTAAATGTTTTAGTCTTGGAAAACGTATTTTAAGAGCAGAAACTGCTGCAATTTATTTAATGAGTAAAATAAAAATCTAAAATTAGAAAAATATTCTTTTTCTAATTTTTTTATTATAACTTAGACACCAAAAAATAACGTAAAAGTAAAATACCTAAAAGTTCAAATTAAGTATGTATATACCCTAAAACTAGCGAAATAGAAGTAGGCAGAATACTCAAATGGAATTTTGTCTATCCATATAATTATGGATTTATTAAACATACATTAGATTGAGATGCTTATGAAATTGATATTTTAGCATATTCAAGCAAAACCTTTCATCCTAAGCTAAAACTAAGTGCCACATTATTGGTGCTATGAAAATGATCGACGATGGTGAAACTGATACAAAAATTAATAGCAGGCATAGCGATGTTTGTCGCGTAAATCATATTCAAAATTTAAAATATCTTCTTTATCACATATAAAATGAAAACGTGAAGATATTACATTTATTTTGTTTTTAAAGGTTTTAATATGAAATATAAGAATATAATAACTTACCTAAGCAAGAATTCATTGAAAAATATTACAACTTCGCCCAGAATAATATTCTAGTTAAAACAAATAAAGTTCCCACTTATGATAAATCATAAGTGGGAATTTATATATTTAAATATAACTAAGTATGTTTTAACTTTAGATTTATGAATTAGTTTTTAAAAATACACATTAATCCCTTATTAATTTTGTTATAATTATAATAAATATTTTTAATTAAAAATAATATGAAAAGCAAAACTAATGAAAAAAACATTGAAAAAAATTATTAAGTATTCAAGTATATTTTTAACAAGTACTTTAGTAATAGTTCCTGTAAGTTTATATACATGATATAGAGTTGAATATAATCAATTCATATCACATTCTAATATTAATTCAAACACTTATTGAAATAAAGATCGTACCTTTTTACTCTAGAAGGATTATCGCCACAATTATTTTCAAAAGATAATGATAGATTTACAAGCAATGACCAAAATATATTGTATTCTCATTGGGAATATGGCAATATATCTGAACGTCTTAACGAAAATGTTGATCAAAGTGTTGACAATTGAGTTTATGCGAAGAAAAACATCCAAAATACCACATATTTATTTAAAAATAAAAATGAATTTATAAATTTATTTTTAAAGATAAATCCTAATTATTATAGAGATGCAAATTTTATAAATAAAGAATTTAAAGAGTTACTTGATACTGTAGATTTTAGTCAAAAAGATATTATTTTATTAAATAATTATATTACAACAAGCATGCCAGGTAGGGGAGATCGCCGTAAACTGGGTTGAGATATAAAAAATTATAATTATAATGATTCAACTAAAACATTAAAACTAAATTGAGATAAAAATTATCAGCAAAATCATAAATATACATGAATAGGATATAATAATATTTGAGTTTCTGATAAAGCTTTGGGGTCTAATTATTGATACCGTAGTTTCTTTATCATTGTAGATAAAACTAATTTAAGTGATTATAAAGATTTAAAAGTTGAAATGGAATATGAGTGGTTAAAATAATTTTCAATATAAGCCAGAATTTTAACTGAAATTCTGGCTTATATTTATATTAAACAAGTTTGTTTTCAATAAGATTTATATCAACCAAACTAAGTGTCATTGGTAAAATAAGTAAAATCAAAATCTAAAAATTAGATAATTTTAATTTTTAGATTATAATTAAAGCATGCAAAAAATAGATGTTAAAATTGAAATTCCAAAAAATTCAAGAATTAAATATGAACACAACCGCAAAACTGGCGAAATTGAAGTTGACCGTATTTTAAGAGGTGATTTCCTATATCCATGTAATTATGGTTTTATTCCTAATGCACTTGATTGAGATGGTGATGAATTAGATGTATTATTATACTCAAATGAAACGTTCCATCCAGGAGTAAAACTTTCAGCTCGTATTATTGGAGCTATGAAAATGATTGATGATGGTGAAACTGATACTAAGTTAATCGCTGTACACAGTGATGATTATCGACTTGATCATATTCAAAAACTAGAAGATTTACCATTGCCTTTTTTAGATACTATTAGAACTTTCTTTAGCACTTATAAAAATTGAAAACAAGAAGGAATTACCACAGTTTCAGGATTTGAAGGAATTGATTATGCAATTCAAGAATACAATGAATGTCTTAGTTTGATGCAAGAATATGGTCAACTACCTAAAAAAGAATTCATTGAAAAAATGAAAAAACTTCACCCAGAAAAATATCCAAGTTAAATATTATAGCCATTTATAAAAATTAAAAGTGGCTTTTTTATTTTTTATAATATAAGATCATTAAGGAAGTATTAAAATGAAAAAATAACTAAGAAAATAATTAAATATACTAGTTTATTTTTAAAATGTGCATTAGTAGCTGTTTCAACTATTTTATATATATAATGTAAAGGAAATAAAGCGAGTTAAAATAAACATACTTAAAGTTCTTCAAATACTTACTGTAGTTAAAGTAATACTATTTATAACTTAAAAAGATGAATTTATTAACATATTTTTAAAAGTTAAATCTAATTAGTAAACTAGCAAAGAATTTATTACAAAACACTTTAAAGAAATACTTTATAATGTATATTTTTACCACAAAAATCTTATTTTATTAAATAATAATGTTAGCTCTGTACACCAATTTAGCGATAAATCTAAATTAGTCCTTAAAATCAAATAATATACTTATATTGATGAAGCAGCTTCTTTATTATAGTTGGTAAAAATATTATATGTGACTATAAATGTTTAAAAATGGTTTTGGAATCTCAAAGTTAATTAAGTAAAAACAGAATTCTTTTGGAACTCTGTTTTTATACTATTTTTCTAAAAGAAGTTTAATTTCTTCTTTATAAATTGGTTTTTTATCTACATATGGTGTTTCTAAAATAATTGGAATATTATCAAAATCTACATCATGCACAAATTGTTTTAAAGTATCAGTACCAATATAGCCATGTCCAATATTAGCATGGCGATCTTTATGAGATCCTAAGGTGTTTTTTGAATCATTTAAATGAATTACTTTAACATGCTTTAAAAGATTATATTTATTTAATTCGGTTTTAAATTCCTGATAATTAGATAAATCATAACCAGCATCTCATAAGTGGCAAGTGTCAAGGCATACTTGCACCCTATCATGATCCACTTCATCTAATAAATATCTAATTTGTTCGAAGTTAATTCCAATTTCTGTTCCCTTACCACTCATTGTTTCAATGCAAATTACCACATCTTTAGTTTGGTTAATAATATATTTTAAACTTTCAACTAATTGTTCTAATGCTTCCTGAATTTCGTATGTTGTATAAGCTCCAGGGTGTAAGACTAAATATTTTAACCCTAAATAATTCATCCTGCTAATTTCTTTAATTAAAAAATCATTTGAAAAATTAGCTTTAGCAGGATTAGCAGGATTAATAATATATGGAGCATGCACAATAATATCTTCTTGTTTGATTTTATCTTTATAATCTTGTAAGTAAACTTCTAAATTATAATTTTCAACAGGTACTCTAATAGTGGTTTGCGGCGCTCCTAAATAAATCATCATTGTATTAGCACCATTTTCTAATGATTCTTTTACAGCACCTGGTAAATAACCAGGTTTTTTAAACGAAATATGTGAACCTAATTTAATCATCTTTTCTCCTATTTTTCACTTTCTTGAATAATTGTTGTATCAATTAATTTACCCTGGGGCTCTTGAGTATCAATATAATCATGAATCATCCTTTGTATAATCATCCCTATTTTAGGATAATCAATAAAAATCTTTGCCTTATATGTTTTAACAATATCATAAACAGATGAATAACCAATATCAGTCATTTTAAATTCCTTAGGACCTAAAGTATTCATAATTGACACGTACACTTCATGACTGGAACAAATGATATTTTTGACTCCTGCTACTTTTAATTTAAGATTTAAATTTTGAATACTCATTCAATCTTTTTTAGTTTCTAAATTATAAACGGCACAGTCAATTGAAAATTCATCACAAGCTTCTAAAAAACCACTCTTAATTTCAAGTCTTTGGCTCTCAGAAAGTTTTTCATCAATAATTAAAGCAAGATTAGAAGTGCGAAAGTTTTTAGCTACTTTGGTAACTTGATAAAAACTTGCTTTCATATCTGGCTTAATTCAATTTAAATCATCTACTTTATGTCCATATAAAATTACTGACGTACCTTCAATTGTTTTTAAAAAGTCAAATAATTTTTTACTATAATCTGGAGCTAAAACAACAATTGCTAAAGGTTTTCAAGATAAAGCGTATTTAATAGTGTGAATATAGTCGCTAGCAGAATTATCAGCATAAGCAGTAAAAACAGGATTATCGTTTTTTTGGCAAGCTATTACTAAACCACTAACTATTAAATTATATTTATTTTGTAAACTATTAGGCATAATAACAAAAATTGATTTATTTTTACCTCTTATAATTCTTGCAGCATAATTAGGGGTATAATCATGTTTATTAACAAACCTAACAATTTTTTCCGTAGTTGCAGTTGATACATAACCATTATTAAAATATCTACTAATTGTTGAAATTGAGACTCCAGTTTTTTCTGAAATTTCCTTATAAGTAATATTTTTAAAACTGTTATTTTTCATATTAAAAATATTATAAACAAAAATTAAAAATTAAAACAAATTTATACATAAAAAAATCACTATAACTTATTGTTATAGTGAAATAGTATTATTATGTGAAAGGAGCATTTTATTATGGCTCAAGAAGTATATTACTGAAATATACAGCCTTACTTGGATTAAGTAAGCATTGAAGATATTATACAACATATTCATTAATTTACAAACAAAAATATTGTTTTTGTAGTTTTTCTCGAATTTAATTAAAAAAGATGTTTTTTCTAAAAATAAACTAAAATATAAACATTTTTTTATTATAGTTAAAAAATTATTAGTGTATAATTGGAGCACTTATTAAATAAAAGAAGGAGATTTAATGACTAAATCAAAGAAAAATTCACTTTCAGAAGTCAATTTTATTTTATATGGTCTTAACTATGTTGTTGGTTTTGGTTTTATCGCAACAATTTCAAGTTTAATTAATCAAGGAGTTTGAGGAATTTTAATTTTTATCTTAACTTCCATTATCATTGTTGCAGTTATCTTCGCTTTTTCACGGGCTGGCCAAAAATACCAAAACGAAATTGGCGGATCATATTTATATGCCAAAAAAACTTTTGGTAAACAAATGACCTTTTTTCAAGGTTGAAACCAAGCAAGCCAAATTATTTTATTTGCAGGAACAACCCCATTATTTTTTGCAAGATTAATCTCCCAATTTGATCAAAATAATGAAATATTATATACAGTTATTTCAGTAATTATTTACATTTCTTTTGTGTTACTTGGTACATTTGGTTATAAACTATCAAAAAACTTTATTTTTGTTACAGCAGTTTTTAAATGAATTACTTTAGCTTTAGGTTTTGGTTTAATTATTTATTTAATTTCTCAAAGTAATTCATATGCAGCAAGCATCAAAGACTTAGGTCCTTTTAGCTTAAGCGCTTTTGCTGGTGGAATTTTAAGCTTTATTTATGTTTATGGTGGTTTTGAATCTTTGGCTACAATTTCAAAAGATATTGAAACCAAAAGATTCAAAAAAATTATGATTTATATGTTTTTAATTGTCTTTGCTGCTTATTTTATTTTTTATTTTATCTTTTTAGGATTAGAAAAAAGTAATGTTTCAGGATTTGGTCTTGATATTGCATATAAAACCGTTTGGGGAACAACTGGAGTAACTATTTTTGCAATTGGATTATTTTTCAACCGTGTTTCATCTACTATGGGTGGTGTGCAACCAAAAGCTCGGATGATTGCAGCTTTAGCTAAAGATGGTTTTTTTCCAATACCTTGAGCTCAAACTAATAAACATAATGAATACCGTAATGCGATTATCGTTTATGCAATTGTTGGAACTTTATCATCAGTTTTTTTCAGTATTATACCTACCTTAGCAGGAGTTAATAATACCTTTGAAAAAATCTTAGCAGCTGGTAATATTTCATATTTAATTCAATATTTATTAACAATCTTCACAGTTTGACTATGATCGATTAGAAAAGAAGAAAAAATTCCAGTTTGAGAAAAAATTATTTATGTAATTGGGATGGTTGCAATTATCTTTACTTTAATTGGTTCACAAATTTCATTTTTAATCGAAAATAAAATTACTTTTGAAAACTTTTTACCATTAATTTCATATGTTGCCACTATAATTTTTGGTTACCTTGTTTGATTTATTTCGGCTAAATATAATAAAAAAAAGAGCTAAGAAACTTAAATTATCACAATAATTCATTGTTATCGAAACAAGTGGTTAAAAAAGAAAACACACTAACTCACTATAATAAGTTAGTGTGTTTTAGATTTATTTTTAGTGTTTCATTTGTCTTTTTAATGTTACTTTTAAATTAAATAATAATTTTCAAAGAAAAGCAAAGATAACAGGAATAAAAGCTCCAATCACAAAGATTAAAAGATCTAAAGCAATGATTAATCCTAAATTAGATGTAGTGGTAAAAAATGGCCTTCTAAAATGCATAAATGAATAAATAATTGCTCCATCTTTAAATTTATGTGGTGCTCCTGTTACTAAATATAAAACTAAAGCAAAGAAAAAGTAGGTTAAAACAATTGCTGAAGAAATAAAAATAACTTGTCTTGTTAATTTAATTTCTTTGCGCATTAAGTATAAAACTACAAATCCAATTAATGGATGTATTCCATGGGTTGTAATGCTTGTTGTAATTATAATTGGATCTTTTCAAGGTTGACCTCACGATATAAGCAGCCAGTAAACAACAAAAGTAATACTAATTAAAATAACAGAAACAAAAAACAAATTTTGCCGTAATTTACAAGAAGGTTTTAATACCAAAGCAACGATCATAATACCTAAAAAGACATTAGAAATATTTGTAAAATAAAGCAAGTGGTAAAAAGGTCCAAAAACAGTTTTAAATTCTCAATATTTAGGATGCTCTACAATTCCAGTCATATTAGTATAAAGCATATTAACAGTGATTAAAATAGTTGAGAAAAACAAAACAAATAAACCAAGTATTCTAATTGTTTTAGTTTTTCTTGGACTTAAGACATCATATATTTTTTTCATATTAGTTATATTATAGTTAATATATAATAAAATTAAAATAAAATTTGTTATCTCTTTAATTAAGTAAATTTATATTTTTATAATATAATATAAATTGCCTATGGATAAATCTAAAATAAAAAATTTCTCAATTATAGCCCATATCGATCATGGCAAAAGTACTTTAGCTGACCGAATTTTAGAACTAACTAAAACTGTTAGTGACCGTAATTTAACTGATCAATTTCTTGATTCAATGGATCTTGAAAAAGAACGTGGCATTACCATTAAATTAAATGCCGTGCAAATTAAGTATAAAGATTATATCTTTCACTTAATTGATACTCCAGGTCATGTTGATTTTACTTATGAAGTTTCTAGATCTTTAGCAGCTAGCGAAGGAGCTTTGTTAATTGTTGATGCAACTCAAGGAATTGAAGCTCAAACTTTAGCTAATGTTTATCTAGCTTTAGAAAATAACTTAGCAATCGTTCCGGTTATTAACAAAATTGACTTACCAAGTGCTAATGTCGATGAAGTTAAAAAAGAAATTGAAGACGTTATTGGAATTTCAACTGACAATGCTGTTTTAGTTTCAGCTAAAACTGGTCTTGGAGTTGATAAATTACTTGAAGCAATTGTAAAATATATTCCTAGCCCAGTTTTAGCAAATGATCATAAACCTTTAAAAGCTTTAATTTTCGATAGTTATTTTGATCCTTATCGAGGGGTTGTTATGTTAGTTAGAATTTTTGAAGGAAAACTTAATACTGGTGATAAATTTAAATTTATGTCAAGAAATGATTCAAATAATTCATACCATGTTATAGAACTAGGGGTGAGAAGTCCTTATGAAACTAAAAAAGACTTTTTAAGTGCTGGCGAAGTAGGATGAGTTTCTGCTGCTATTAGGGATGCCAAAGAAGTAAATGTTGGAGATACAATTACTTTAATTGAAAATCCCACTTTACAAGCTCTTCCAGGTTATAAAAAAATGAAACCAGTAGTTTTTACTGGGTTTTACCCAGTAGATACTAGGGACTATTCACAACTTAAAGAAAGTTTAGAAAAAATTTCTTTAAGTGATTCTTCAATTACTTGAGAACAAGAAACTTCTAAAGCTTTAGGTTTTGGTTTTAGAGTTGGTTTTTTAGGTTTATTACATATGGAGATTTTACAAGAGCGCTTAGATCGTGAGTATAAAGTTGGAATTATTGCAACAAGCCCTAGTGTTGAATATAAAGTTACGATGACTAATGGTAATGTTGAAATGATTGCTAATCCAACGCTCTTGCCGGATCGAACCTTTATTGACAAAATTGAAGAACCTTACGTTGAAGCTCATATTTTTATTCCCAACGAATATATTGGAAATGTTATGGAACTATGTCAAAATAAGCGAGGTATTTATAAATCACTAGATATGATTGATAAGCGCCGTAGTTCAGTTATTTATGAACTGCCTTTAGCTGAAACGATCTTTGATTTTTTTGATCGTCTTAAATCAACAACTAAAGGTTACGCAAGTTTTGAATATGAGTGGTTAGGTTACAGAGAAAGTGATTTAGTTAAAGTTGATATTTTACTTAATGGTGATAAAGTTGATGCTTTTTCAATGATTACTCACCGTGACAATGCATATGAAAATGCGAGAGAGCTATGTCAAAAACTTAAAAATGCTATTCCACGGCAAAACTTTGAAGTACCAGTTCAAGCCACTATTGGTGGAAAAATTATAGCTAGAGAAACAATTAAAGCCTTTCGCAAAGATGTAACAGCTAAATTGTATGGTGGAGATGTTACTAGAAGGCAAAAACTACTTAAAAAACAAAAAGAAGGTAAAAAACGTATGAAAAAACTTGGTAGCATAGATGTGCCACAAGAAGCCTTCTTATCAATTTTAAAAACGAATATAGATACTAAGAAATAGGAGAAATAATGAAACCAAATTTAAAAGATAATTATTTTAAACATATTAACCATGATTGGTTGCAAACAACTAAAATTCCAGCTGATCGCTCATCAATTGGATCATTTGTTGAAATGGATATAAAACTAGAAAAATTATTAAAAGATCAAATTACTAGTTGATCTAAAGATCCTAAAACTTTACCAAATGATCCAATGATCCATGAGTACACCAAGTTCTATAACATGGTTTTAGATATAAATAAAAGAAATCAACTTAGTTGAGATCCAATTAGAAAATATTTAAATAAACTTGAAAGATTAAATTCATTTGAAGAATTATTTAATCAAGATCGTGATTTTTGATTAACTTATTCAAATCACCCATTTGATATTGATCTTTTTGAAGATTTTATCGATAATACAAAACACATTTTATGATTATCAAATCCATCAAGAACCATCTTGCCTTCTAAAGAAACTTATGATAATTTTCTAGAAGCTCAAAAGCTTATTGAAGTTTGAAAAGATATGGTTTTTAAACTTTTAACTAGTTATGGTAAATCAAGTTTGGATGCTTTAGATTTAATCAACAAAGCAGTTGAATTTGATTTATACTACAAAGATTTTTTACTTTCTTCAGTTGAACAAGCTAATTTTGTCGCTTTATATAACTTACAAGAAAGAAATAGTATTTCAAAATTTTCAAAAAAATATGATTTATTAAAAATTATTGATTTGGTTTTAGGTCAAAAAATAGCCAGCGCTTCAGTTATTAACCAAAAATTCTTTGAAAATTTTGATTTAATTTATTCAAAAGAAAGATTTGAAAGCTATAAAGCTCACATGTTTATTTTTAATTTATTATCTCAAACTAATAATTTATCTGAAGAAATTAGATTAACAGCTAATGAATTTAAAAAAGCTTTATATTCAATTGAAAAAGCAAGAAGTTTAGAAGATTTCGCTTATGATAAAACTAATGGCTTTTTTGGAATGTCATTAGGGATGTATTATGCTAGAACTTATTTTGGTAAAAAAGCTAAAAAAGATGTTGAAAATATGGTTCAAAGCATGATTAATGTTTATAAAAGACGTCTACAAGCTAATACTTGATTATCAAAAGAAACAATTGCAAAAGCAATTGCGAAACTTGATCATATTCAAGTAATGATAGGATATCCAGAAATTATTAGACCATATTACAAGCAATTTAAAGTTACAACTTATCAAGAAGGTTCAAACTTATTTGAAAATACACAGAAATTTTCAAAATTAATGGTGGAATATAAATTATCATTATATTTAAAAGAAGAAGATAAAAGATATTGAACTATGTCGCCTGCAACAATTAATGCTTACTATAGCCCATTACAAAATAAAATTGTTTTCCCGGCAGCTATTTTAGCTTGACCTTTTTATAGTATTGATCGAAATTCATCAGCTAACTACGGAGGAATTGGAGCTGTTATAGCGCATGAAATTTCACATGGCTTTGACAATAACGGTTCACAATTTGATGAAAAAGGTTCATTAAATAATTGATGAACCGAAGAAGATTTAGCACAATTTAAAGAAAAAACTAAAGCTGCAATTGAATTATTTGACCAAAGAGAAACTGACTATGGAAAAGTTAATGGTAAATTAACTGTTTCGGAAAATATTGCTGATTTAGGTGGCTTTAGCTGTGCTTTAGAATCAGCTAAATCTGAGCCAGACTTTTCGTTAGAAGAATTCTTTATCTCTTGGGCTACTATTTGACGTTCAATTTACAAAGAAGGAGCAGCAAAACGTCAATTAGAAACTGATGTTCACTCACCTACTGAAATTAGGGCTAACGTTATTTTAGCTAATAGTGATGATTTTGCCCAACACTATGATATTAAGCCTGGTGATAAAATGTATATTGAACCATCAAAACGAGTTAAAATTTGGTAAACTAAATTAATTAACCACTTATCATTACATAAGTGGTTTTTTGATTAAATTAAGTTATATTTTATATTATGAAAAAAATGATTAAATAACTATATTTTTAGCTAGTTCTTTACTAATTATTCCGATTAGTTTATATCCTTCATACATAATTCAAGTAAAAGAGTAAGAAGCTCACAATAACATCTCATCTAATACTTATTAAAATAAAGAACTTGCTAAAACTGGGAAAATGTCAGCTTTTCTGTCCAATTTAATGCTTAGACATAAAAAACTATAATTAAATTCTCATAATCTTTTGGTATTATATATATATATATATATATATATATATATGTTATAATATAGATATAAATAAATTTAAATTTTATTTAATAAATAGTCAATTAAAAATATAACAATTGAATCAGGAGTTATTATGAAATTTAAAAAGAAAAATATATTATTAGCTAGTGGAGCAATAATAACTGCTGCTGCGTCAGCTACAGCAATAGTATATAGCAATGTACAGAAAACAAAAGCACTTAGTCCTCTTTTAATACCTGGAATAGCACTTGGCTTTGGTTTTGCTTGGCTTTTTGCAACCTTTGACTGATATGAAGGTGATGGATACCAGGAAATTGATAGAATGATTGAATTATCTGAAGCTGATGTTTATTATAAAAGCAATAATGTATATTCAAAAATTCCAGCTGTTGCAAAAGGCAAATTAACATATAACTATCAACCACGCAAAAATGAGTTTTTCCGTCAAGACTATGTTAGTTGAAAATCTAAAATTGAAACTTATGTTGAAGCTTTAAGTGGTAAAAAAATAACACTTCCTGAGCTTGAACAAATTTTGGTTACCGAAATTAGTGGAATAGGATCGCCTACCTTAGAAGCAACTGTTTCAACAGATAGAACTTTAGGCTTTAGTTCTTCTTTTAGCCTTAATGGTAAAACACTTACTGAAACCTTATCAACAACTAATAGTCCTATCTTAAGATCAGAATCAGAAAATAAAGCATGAATTTGAACATATTGGGGCTTTAACCAATATTTAAGGGCAAAATATAAAGCAAAAACTATTTCATATACCCTTTTATCTTCTAAAAAAGACCAAGAGAAACAATCATAATAAATATGTTTAAAAAAAATATTAAAGTCATTTTAACATGATTTATTTTTCTATTTATTTTCACAGCTGGAGCAGTTGGTGCGATTATTTACACACCTTTTTTAAAGCAGAATTTTATTAAAAATAAATATATAAAATATCCAAAAAGTAATTTTGAGTTTAAAAACTACAATATAAATAAGGAAATAGAAGATAATTTAATGAATCAATTAACTCAAAGAGTCTTTACCAGTAATAACGACGAGATCTCTTATACATATGAGTCTTCGCTATTTATTAGATATCCACTAATTATGGACTATGCTCAATATTACAAACTTATTAATAACCAAGAAAAACTTGAACATATTAAAAAAAGAATAAAATCATTTCCTAATTTCTCAAGTGTTAAATTAAATAATTTAGGTTATTATGTAAATATTTTATTATCTCTAGGGCAAATAGATCTTAAAACAGTTAACGAATACCTAGAAACCTTCTGGGATAATGATCGCAAAATTATACATTTAAATCCTCATGAAATAGCTACTGAAGAAGCAATTTATTATAATAGTGCTACAATTCTAAAAGATCTTGATGATGCTTATAATGTTGTAGGAGCTAAACTAGGTAATTTTTTTGATTTAAAACCACTTGCAAATTATCTTTTAAATAACTTTAATTTTAAATACCCAAAAACTGAAGATCCAGATGATTTTGTATCTCGGGGAAATATAGTTGATGGTTTTACCATCATTAAATTTATTGATATTTTACCTTTTGAAGAAGCTAAAGCAATATTTTTATCAAAAAAAGAGCAAATTATTAAATGACATCAAGATATTAAAAATAATTATTTTCCGAAATTAACAGAAACAGTTAATTTTGAAATTCAATACAAAATAACTCTTTACCATATTTTAAAAAAATACTTTGAAATTGATGATTTAGAGTACCTTGCTTATATTAAGGATAATTGGGCATTAGGGCTTATAAAATTTGGAGCATACTGAAATTATTACCTCACTTTATTACGTAAAGATTTTGGTGATGATTTTGTTTTTAAAAATCAAGAATTTAACAATATGTTAGCAAATGAATATCAAAATCTTAAGGACGAAGAAATAATTCATTATGAAAATATAAAAAATAGTATTCAATATTTAACCCAATATTATTTAATGATTAAAAATCAAACTCAACCAAACATTAATCAAAAATTACTAAAATCAGCAATCGATGAAACTTATAATAAAATATATATAGCTTACAAATCAAATAGTCAGCTTTGGTCAATTTATAGTTCTGAATTATATTGATATCTTATTTTTTATAAAAATTATGACCCTAGTTTTTTGATGAAACAAAAAGATGAAGTTGGAGCAATTTTGGCTAAATTAAAAGAAAACCGTTTAATTGAACCAGGTGCCGCTATTGATTTATTCAAAGCACAATCCTTTTTAGGAAATTTCATTGATAAAAATGCTAGCATCTCATATTATATCTTAAACAAAATTAACCAAGAAAAAGATAAAATATTAATAAAAACAACTGAAATACATGAATCTGTTGAAATTTTATTTTTTAGCAACTTAAATAATAATGTTAGTTTAGAACTAATTAATGCTTTAAATATTAAAATTAATAATTTAATTTCGAGTCAACCCAAAATCTGAACCAATCCTTGAGAAATATATGGTCTATACCTTTATTTTTCTGAAGACTTTCACCAAATTAATTCAAATATAAAAATTAATAAAAATAAAATCATTAATTGAATTAAATCATATTTAAATAACTATAAACATATCAATATTATTGGATATTTTTACTCAAAACAACTCTTAAATTTATTGGAGGAATATGATACAAATTAAAAACCTAACTACATATGTTGGAAATAAAGAACAAAGAATGTTATTCCATGATGTTAGTTTAGAAATTCCACAAAATAAAATAACAGCATTTGTTGGTCCTTCTGGAATTGGTAAAACAACACTTTTATACCATATTGCTAAAATCTTTAAAGCAAATAATGGAACTATTGAATATTTTGATGCTAATTCAAATAAAATACTAAATCCCAAAATTGATTTAGTCTTTCAAGATTTTAACTTATTTGATAATTTGAATGTTACTGAAAATATTGAAGTAGGAAATGGTGTTTTAGGTTTCAACCTAAATAAAGATCATTTACTAAAGCAAGCAGAGTTAATTAATATTAATCCAGAAATTTTAAAAAGTAATGTAAAACAAATTTCTGGAGGAGAAAAGCAGCGAGTAGCAATTTTGAGAGCTTTAAACCGTAGATCAGATTTTATTTTGCTTGATGAGCCAACTGGTAATTTAGATCTTGAAACTTCAAAACTTATTTTTGATACTTTAAAAGAATTATCAAAAACTAAAACTATTGTAATTGTTAGTCATAATTATGAATTAGTGGAAAATTATGCCGATAAAATCGTAAAAATTGATGATGCAAAGTTAGTTGTTTTAAAAGATAATTCAAAAGATAATATTAAACAAAATCTGCAAGAATCAAAAACAGATCTAAATAAAAAGCCAAATACTTTTAATAAATTTAAAATTGCTTTTAAATTTATTAAAAACGATTTAAAAACAAAATTATGGCAAGTTCTTTTAATTATTGCTTCATTTGTTTTGGCGATCTTTTCTACCTTGCTTACTTTTAATCTAAATACAGGAACAACTAAATTTTCTGATTCATTTGTTAAAGTTAATAACCTAGATTTAGCATCAATTAGAAAACCTAGTTTTGCTAATTTTAGCGACCAAGAGATACAAGAATTAAAGCAAGATAAAAATGTTAAAGCAATTTATGCCCCAACGCCTGTTTCAACAAGTTTTTCATTAAAATATAACAATAATTCTGCATCTAGTGTTTCATTCTTTCAGATAAATAATGATGATTTTTTTATCCAAAGATATAAATCATTAAGTAATGTTAGTGGTTCTTTCATTACAAACAAAAATGAAATTTTAATTAACGAAAATTTTGCTAAAAAATTAGGACTACTAAACCCAATTAATCAAACTATTTCCTTAGAACCAACTTTTAGTTTTTATAATGAAACAAAAGATTTTACTGATGAATTAAAAACCATAAAGTATGATTTAAAAATTGTTGGTCAATTCAAAACTTTGGAATATCAAAATCAAGTTGATTTTTGAATTCACCAAGATTTTCTAAAAGATTTAGAGATTAAAATTGCAAATATTTATGCAAAATACGGAAAACTTTTTAATGAGATATCTCATAAGCCTAAAGAAGGAGATGATGGCTTTTTTAAATCAAGTTTATATATATTCAAAACTAGCTATGATTTAGATATAAAGCTAATTGAAGGAAGCAAACCTTCTAACTATAATGAAATTATTGTTTCAAATAAATTATTAGAAAGTGCCGAGACAAATTTCAACTTTAAATTAAATGATGAAATTTGAGCTGAATTTAAATCTAATAATAGAGGAATAATCTTAAAAATTGTTGGTATTTATGACTCAGAAATAACTGAATTTAGATACCAGCAAGATATAATTACTAAATTACTTGAAACAACTAATGCTAGGTTGCACATCTTTTTTGATGCTAATGCTAGTTCTGATACTATTAATAATGATTATTTAAAAAAATTATCAAATAAATATAGTATTATCGATGGACCAAGTTCAATAGTTTTTGAATTAATGAAAAATTCAAAATTAGTACAATTTATTACTTTTGGTTTATTTATTATTTTTATTGCATTATTTGGTAGTTTTTTAACTTCATACCTAAAATCATTATCTGATTCAAAACGCAAAAATATTGGTATTTTAAAAGCCTTAGGTACTAAGCCCTTATGAATTTTATTTTATCAATCCTTACATGTAGTTTTTATCTTATTTTTTACATTAATAGCTGGTTTAATAATTGTCTTACCATCTTTAAACCCAGTAATTAATTTAATAACTGGATTAGCTGCTTTAGAAACTAATTTATTAACTAATTTTATCGCTTTTAATTCTTTATGGTTAATTTACTCATCTATTGCTTTAGTTTTATTTAGTTTTATGTCATTTTGACAATATAAAAAAGCGACTAATAAGTTGCTTCAATAACTATTATGATTCGAAAATATTTTAGCTTTAAAAAACTTTTAAAATCATGAATCTTTTGAGTGAGTTTGAGTTTTATTATCTTGCTAAGCTCACTCTTAATCTTTTTTGAATTTTATACTATTATTAGAGTTAATGGTGATTCAATGAATCCAACTTTACATGATCAGCAACTTTTGTTAGCTAAAAAATCTAAGTCAATTACTTATAATACTATTGCAATTTTTAATTTTAAAGATCAGTTGTTAATCAAAAGAGTAATTGGTTTGCCAGGTGATAATATTAAAATTCAAAATGACCAATTATTTTTAAATGGCAAATTTTTATTAAAGTTAAATAATTCAACATTTGATAATTTAAATTTAATAATTAACCAAAATAACTTTTTTGCTTTAGGTGATAATTTAGCTAATTCACTTGATAGCCGCCATTTTGGCACCTTCTTTATTACTGATATAACTGCTATTTTACCTTAGCTTAGCCATTTATGTCCTTTTGCATAAATGGCTTTTTTATTCATTATTTTACATTTAATTATTTTAAAACTATGTTATAATAAATAAGCAAAAATTTCTAGATTAAGCATAATTAAAAAAAATAATAAAATTTTTTTGTTATTTAAGAAATGTGTTATAATATTTTAGCAATTAAGCAAAAAAGTGCCGATTTAGCTCAGAGGTAGAGCAGCTGGCTGTTAACCAGTTGGTCATTGGTTCAATCCCAATAATCGGCGCCATTATATGGTCTGTTGGTGAAGCGGTTAACACACATGGTTTTCATCCATGCACGCACGGGTTCGATCCCCGTACAGACTGCCATTTTTTATGGAAGATTAGCTCAGCTGGGAGAGCGTCGCCCTTACAAGGCGAATGTCATGGGTTCGAGTCCCTTATCTTCCACCATGCCGTCTTAGCTCAGTTGGTAGAGCAACTGACTTGTAATCAGTAGGTCGTAGGTTCGAGTCCTATAGACGGCACCAAAGATCAAATTAGCACGAATGGTGAAATTGGCAGACACGCTAGATTTAGGCTCTAGTACTTTCGGGTATGAGGGTTCAAGTCCCTCTTCGTGCACCACTTTTTTTAATTTTTATTTTTTATATTTTTATATGTTTTAATAAGTAGTTCGTTTTAATTAACGAATATTATCATTGAATTTGTTTAATCATAGAACATGTTATTATAACTTATTTTATATCTCTCTCTCTTTCAATTTATAGAAATACAATGTTTTAATTTCATGATCTCCTTTAAAGTTTTTTAATTAATTTTTTGTTTTTATTTTTTATATTTTTTTATCACAATACATATACACACACATTTTTTTACAAATTCAATAAATAATAATTAAACCAGCAACTATTCTATTGCTGGTTTTCTCCTTTTTTGTTATTTTAAATTTCCCCTCAAGTCTTTCTTTCGTTTTCACTTGGGGGTTCATTTTTTTATTTAAAAACCTAGGCCTTTAGCCCGGGTTTTTTAATCTCTTGAACGAATCAATAATAAGCGCACTACTACATACAATAAGTGGAAGTAGTTATTTAATAATTCAGTAGTTCAAAAAATTGCATTAAGCACTAATTTATTATTAGCAAACATTTCAGCTTGACGAATTTGTCTAAAGGCAAAAAGGCTATTAATTGTAAAAATTGCTCCTTGAATTAGTAAAACTCAAAAATATGCGCGGTAGGCAAAAATTGAGATAATTGCCATAATAATAAATGCTACTAATAAAAGGCTCATTACAATAGATAATTTATGCATTGAAATATCAAAAAATGATAAAACAGCCGCAATTGCCATAATTAAAATTGGCGCAAGCATAATTAAAAATAATGAGCTTGGGCTAAAGCTAGCAACATCTTTCACTAATAAAAGATGAAATAATCCACTAAAAAGCATTGCCCAGAAAATAATACTTAAAAAAAGTCGTATACTGCTTCAAGCGTATGAACGCTTAGAAGACATAAACCATTGGATCATTGAAATTACAAAAATTCCAAGTGATCCAATGGTTAAAAATAAAATTAGTTGGTTTCCATTACCATTTACAATGATTCGCATAAAGATTGTTAATAGTCCGCTAAAAACTAACATCCCTAAAGCAAAACCAATGAAAATAATACCTCAAAATAAATTTCGGTCTCAAGTGAGACTATCCTTATATTTGTAATTTGTTATCATTATCTCATTATTATACACAATTATTATAAAATATGATAATGATAATTTTCTTTTAACAATTAACAATAATTTGGTAAAATAAATAAAATTATTTGAAGGAGTTTAATTAATGTCAAACCAAAATAGTACATGTACTTGCAAACCATTTTTTGGATGTGTTTGTAACCAAGAAGTTCCAGCTAAAGTAATCGAAATTATTAATGCCTTTGGTGGAATTCATAATATTAATGCATTTAGTAATTCAGTTTCTGAATTACGTTATGATGTTAAAGATCTTACTAAAGTTTCAAGCCAAAATTTAAAAGCTTTAGGAGCTTCAAGAGTTGAAGTTTTTGAAGCAACAAAACATATTCAAGCTGACTTTGGCAGTGTTACAGAGGAATTGAATTTTGAAATACGTAAATATGCTCAAATTTTAGTTAAACAAGAGCCAAAAGATACAAATACTCGTGGAAAGTTAAATAATGCTCAAAACAGCATAAAAACAGCTAATTTAGAGCACTTAAATGTCTTAGCTCCTGTTTCAGGAGAAATATTACCCTTAACTTCATTAAATGATGGAATTTTTTCTGAAGGATTAGTAGGAGCAGGATTAGTTATTAAACTAAAAGAAAATTCTGGTAAACTTAAGCTTGTTGCACCTTTTGATGGTAAAATAACCATGCTCCCAGCAAGTAAAAACCAATTCTTGTTTACTAATTCACATGGAGTTGAATTAGTAATTGTCATTGGCTTAGATAGTTATAAACTAAATGGAATTGGAATTAATTTGCTTGCCCATGTTAATAGTGAAGTTGCAGCAGGACAAAACTTATTTGAATTAGATTTAGATCAATTTGCTAATGAGAAAATTGATACTAGAATTATCATTTGCACTTCATATTCTTCAAGTTTAACTAAGATTGTAAACCAAGCAACTGAAGCAAAAACTGGATCAAGTTTATTTGATTTAGTATAAAAATTTAATGTAAAAAAGATTTTTAGAGTTGTTAAACTGCTAAGAATCTTTTTTATCTTGCTAATTTTAAATATATATTTCTAAGGAGATTAAGTAATATGAAAAAAAATGCCCATATTATTGTTTTAATTAATGGAAAAAGACGTAGTGGCAAAGGATTATTAACTAATGCCATTAAAGATTTATGCATGAAAAGTTATGGTGAGCATATTTATATTTTATCATTTGCACAACCTATAAAAGATATCACACAACCCATACTAACAGAATTAAGATGAGATGGACAAAATAAAGAGGTCGTAAGACCTTTATGAATTGCTATGGGCGAAGTAGGTAGAAACATTGATAATAATATTTGATGTGGAAAAGTCTTTGAAAAAATCAAAGACACCATCAATACACTCAAAAGCCAAAATAAAAATAGTTTATATTTAATTGATGATTTGCGTTTCCCTAATGAATTAGATTATTTTATTAAAAACGTAAAATTATTAAATGAAAATTCTGACGATAATACAATTATTAAAGTTGTTTCAATTAGAATTGAAAAATTCATGGATGCTGAAAAATTTGTACCTGGAGTTGATGATAATTCAACAGAAATTAGTTTTGACAAACTAACATTTGCTTTTGACCATATTGTGCCTCAAGACACTTTAATTGACCGCAACTGATCAGCTAATTTTATGGCTGTAGATGTTATAGCTAAAAGTATTGTAGAAAACTTTATTAAAAACAATGGAAAAAGTAAATCGTAAATATTATAATAACCTTCATTATACAATTGACTGAGAAAACTCAGTCATTTGTCTTAAGGATGAATTTTATAATGAGTTGAAAACCTTTGATAAATGAAAAGGTTTTAAGAAAATAGGCGGTAGCTCGGTAGGCGACATTTTAATTAAAGGTGATATCTTTAAAAGCGATTTTAAAGCCTATTGCCACATCACCAGAATTAAAATGCCAGTTTTAAGTAAAAAATATATTAATGCTGGGGTTATTTTAGAACCTAAGATCTTTGAGGTATTACGTAACCAATATAAAGATTTAGAGATTCAAAACTTTGTGGCTAGCGAAGTAAATTATGATTATTTTGAAGGAATTGATCAAGTTATTAGTGGGGTTCCTGATGGTTATATTCCAAAATTGCAAACAATTTTGGAAATCAAAACAGCAGGCGAAAAGAAATATGATTTATGAGCTAATAATGGTATTGACCCTTCATACCGTAAACAAGCACAATTATATGCTTATTTAATGAGTAAAAAATTAAATCAACAAATTACTAAATATGCTATTGTTGCAGCTTTTTTAAAAGAAGATTTAACTAAGCATATTAATGATTATTTAAATCCACAAGATGTTGATTTAAACCAACGAAAAATAAAAGTATATCCATTTCATGTTAACCAAAACGAAGTTTTGGATGATATTAGTTATGTAAAAAATTGATACCAAAAATACACGAATCAAAAAACCTCACCGAAATTTAACAGCTCAATTCATAGCGATGATTTAGAATATTTGGCTTGTTCTAGTCCTGAGGAATGAATTAAACTTTTAGATAAATGAAAAAGTTTGAAAAAAGCTGATATAGATGTTAAACCTTAAAATTCTTTAAATACCTTGAAGGATTTTAAAATATGAAAAAAACTAGGTTTTATACCTAGTTTTTTGTTATTATGGGTTAGTTGAAGATTGATTTGTAGTAGTTTGAGCACTTTGAGCATTAGTTGCAATTGGCGGTTCATTATTTTTTTTAAGTGTACCGTCAATTGTTCCTTTGGCTGTATTAGCAAGAGTTTCAATTAATTTATCAAATTTTTCTTTTGATAGCAATTTAACAAACTCATCTAATAACTCAACAGATTTTATCTGTGAGTTCATAATTTCTTGATAAATACTATTATACATAAAACTATTAACAGTTAATCCAGAAACTGGATCATGGGTAATATCAAATCCATATTTTTCTTTAGCAAGTTTAATAACTTCTTGGTAGTATTTAGCTTTTTTATTTGAACCATCTGCAGCATTAGAATCTATTTCGTTAATCTTAGTTTTTAAAGTTGTTTCAAAGTTTTCTACTTGTGTTTTATATTCTTTGAACTTTTGTTTTACTTCTGTAATTTTATTATTTAATGTTTCTTGAGTATTTACTTCCATTAATTTTTCAGTAACATATTGATTTTTAATTACAAAAAATTCATTAATTAAAGTATTTAAATTTACTTCAGTATATGAACCTTTATCTGTAACATTAGCTACATTAAGGTTCATATGAGTTGTAGTAAGTTTAGGGGTTGAATCATTTGTTTTAGTAATTTCAAAGAATTTAGCTTTGGTATCTTGTGGCACTTGATCCCACCAAGTTTTAAACCTTGTAAATCTTTCTTTTAAAATAGCAAATTTAGGTTCAGTTAAACTTGTTTCTAATGAGCTAATTTCATCATTAAATCTTCTTAAAGCACCGTTTTTATCATAAATACTATTAGCAAATAAATTATATGCTCCTAGTTCTGCGTTTTGGTTATTAGTGTTAGCATTTGAATATTTGCTATCGCTAATAACATCATTTGCTTTAACATGTTTAGTCGCAGCAGTGTCGGTAGTTTTATCATTAAAAGTAGTATGAACTGTTTGATCTGATTTAGTATATGTTTCATCAGAAACTAAATTAAGGAAGTGTTTTGCAACAATGTCTTTAGTAGCTGGGTCATAAATATTAATTACAAATGAAGCATGGGTAATAGCAGCGCCAGTAGCAGAACGTTTTAAAGCTAAAGTATGAATATCATAATAAATATAAGGTTCATTAAAGTTAGCTGGCTGGGTATTAGTATTTGAAGTAGTTTGACTTTGAGTTGCTGAGCTAGTAGTAGTGCTAGAAACAGGAACTTGATTAAAGGTTAATTTAATTTTCCTTAAAATTTCATTAACATCAGTAATATTGTTAAATGCACTAGAATCTACCTTATAAGTCTTATAGAACGAAGCAATAGCATTATTAGTTCCTAAGGCTGTATAAGTGGTTCTATCTGGATTTAGATTTGTTGTAGCGCTAGATTCATTTCAAGAATTATATTCTTGAAGTGGACTAGAACTACTTGGCTCTGCATTACTTGTTTGTGTAGTAGTTGATTTATTAGTTACTAATAATGAATTAAGCAAGTAATCTTTGTGAGCAGCTGAAAGAGGCTCACCAATAATTTGGGTTTTATAAATTTCTTGATCATTATATTTAACAGTAAAGTTATAATCTTTAGTTAAAATATTATCTTTATGTTTATCAATTGAACTTCATTCCATTCAATCTTTAATATATTGTTGGTTTTTATCTACTGAGAATAACTTAACATCAGTGAAACCAATGATACGTTTTTTACCATCAGTAGTAGTAGAAGATATTCAAGTTAATTTAATATATTTAGCATCAACTGGCCGGAATTTTATATTAACTTTAACAACACTTCCATTAGCATGATCCCTACTAATACCAGAATTTTGTCTTTGTTTAGAAAGAGAAACAATACCATTATTTCATTCATTAGTAGTGTAATTGAATCAATCTCAAGGGTGTTTATGACTTTGATCGTCAACATCTCTTCACTGCTTACCATCTTTAGAATATTGAATAATAATAGCAGCAGGGAATGTTTCTATATTACCTCCCATGTTAGAGAAGTTTCTAACTCTTAACCTTAGTTCAATTTGACCATATGTTTTTTCGCTTTCAGCTGTTTTTTCAGCAAAAGTAATAAAGTTATAAGGACTATGATCATCTTGACCTCAAGCACCTCAAGAATCCCAACGTGAAGCTTCTAAGTGATCATTATCAAGTAATTTGTGGAAGTTTTCTCTACCATAAGTAGTTGAATATTGTTCAACTACCTTTAACCCTACTTGGTTATACACATTACCTGTATTTGTAGTAGTATTGTTGTTATTATTTGATTGAATACTTGTTGGCTCGGTGCCATTAAGTCTATATCCCACAATTGAAAGATTATCATCAACAATATTTCCATTAGAATCTTTAATACGGTAATGTCATAAACCTTCCTTAACAGGTGCAGTCAAGGTATTAAATTTATGACTACTATCATCCCTATTTTGAGAATCTTGTTTAAAGGTCCATGTACTTTCTTGATCAGGTGTTTGGGTTCATTCAAAGTATCCAAGTTTTGGTGGAGTTGGTAATAATTGCGAGATATAACGGTTATGACCATTTAAAGTAGCATAATATCTTCTTCTTGTTGAATTAGGTAAATTTTCTGTTTCTGTTATACCTGGATGAGTAAATTCTGAAACACTTTTACCAAATTCTTTAGGTTTCATTACTTTATCATATTCAGTAATTTTTTGTTCTGCTTCAGTTTTTTCAGCAGTTAACTGCACGCTTGATCAATATTTAACGTTAGCATTAGTGTCTCTAACAAGTTTATCATACTCAGTTTTATGAGTTGAATGATACTGCACCATTTGCTTAACTTCATCATCAACTAAAGTATCATTAGTTAAATCAGCAATGATTGGATAATGACTTTCAACATAAGTATTTAATTCACTACGTTTAGTAGCAACAGCTTGTATTTCTGTTTCAAGCTTTTGTTTTTCAGCTAAAAGCTTAGTTTCATTTGATAAAGCTTCTTTATTTACTTCGTTACCTGTAGTTACATTATTAACATAAGCATTTTTTCATGTTGTAGCTACTTCATTAGCTTCGTGCATTTGGGTATTAGCAATATTGTTAATTTCATTATAGATAGCTAATAATTTATTGTATTCAGTTTCTAAATTATTAACTCTTGTTTCTAAGGTATTTGCAATATTTAGTTCATTTAAATTAGCTATTGGATTAGCTACTAAAATTTCATTACTTGAATGTAATTTATTAGTATATTCTTGGTGTTTAGTAGTAGCTTGCTCAATTCTAGTTTTGTAAGCTTGTACACTAGCAATTCTAGCTTGAATTTTATCAACACTATTTAATTCTGAACTAGTAACACGAGCCGAATTGAAATCAGTAATTAAATCACGATTTTCTTTTAGTAAAGTATCGTTAGTATAACTTGTTAAAGTAGCATCTTTTAACAAGTTATCTAATTCTGTAGCTTTAGCTTCTAAAGCTGCGCGATGCTCTTTATAAAATTTAACAATGGCAGTTAAACCTTTAGTATCATCTCCAATATTAGCTAAGTTTCATTGGGTGTCTTCTTTACTACGAGCATAAACAGCTGATTCACTATCATATGGGAAAGTATATCCACCACTTGGTATCTTAGGTAAAATTGCATTAAATTCATTAATAAGATTATCCAAATTACTACGTTCAGTAGTAATTTGATTGATTAAGCCATCAATTTTTTCAATACTATTAATGCTTTCTTCATTTAAATCATTAAGTTTAGGTTCTAAACCTTTACGAGTATCATTTTCTGCTCCAAGTTTAGTAGTTAAATCAAGTCTTAATTGATCTTTTTTAGCAGTTCAATCTCTAATAAAGGTTTCAAGCTCAGTTTCAATAGCTTGAATATGGTCTAAAGTTCTAGTTTGATTAATATCTTGTAATTTTGCTTTAAGAGCATTTAAAGCATCATTATTATTTGGCACATTAGCAAACTTGTCTAAAACTTCTTGTTTTCTGACATTAAATTGATCAAGAATTTGATCAATTTCACGTTCTAATTCTTCTAGTTTAAGAACGCTTTGGGTTTTATCATGTTTGTTGTTGTTTAAGATATCTAAATATTGTTGTCTTTGAGTTTCATCATAAATATTTGCAACTTTAGCTTTAATTTCATTAATCTTACTATCAAGAGTTGCTCTTTTATCTTTAGCTCTTTGGATTAATTCATCAAGTTTTTCAACAGTTGATGAATTATCTAAATCATTAAAGTTAGTTGAGTCATTAAAGTAAGGGCTAAATTCAGTGTAAGTTTCACTTGGGTTAGCAAAGTTAGCTTCTACGTAAGTTTTAAGCTCGCCACCTTTTGCTTGCAAGTTAGTTTGAATTTGTTTTACTTCATCAATTAAATTTTGAATTGCAGCTTCAGAATTTTTAGCAGGGTTTTTAAAGTCTAAGTTCTTGATTTCTAAAACCCTAGGGTTAAGTTTATGAGCTTTAGCAATTTCTTGTTCAAGTTCTTGATTCTTAGCATAAAGTTTTTGTAATTCAGCATCAATTTCAGCTATCTTAGCAGAAATTTTGTCTACAGAATTTAAGTCATCTGAATTAGAGTTAATTAAAGCATTAATTTGAGCAGCTAAAGCATGATCATTTGGTAAGTCAAGTAATTTATTTCTAAGTTCAGTTAATTTAGCATCATGAGCATTTTTAGCTTGAACTAAAGTATCATAAATTGCTCTTATTTTGTCAACAGAATTTACTGATTCAGCAGTTTTATCATTAATTGCATTTAAAGCTGTACTTTTAGCCTCAGCATTATATACTCAATTATTTGCAAAATCAGTGATTTTTGCAAATTCAGCATCTAATAAGGCTTGCTCAGCTAAAGCTTCTTGGGTTTTAGTTTCGTAGAATGATTTGTTTAAAGAATCTGAGCCAGAATTATTATTAATACTTGGAGTAAGAGTAGTTCTTACACTATTATTTGTAGGTAATTTTTCAACAGTAGTTTTGAAGGTTTCGATAGTATTATTTAAATCTGTGTATTTATCTTTAAGTAATTGTAAGTTAGTATCAGATTTAATATTATTAAAAGTTAATTCTTTTTCTACTTCGCTTTGTCTTGATTGAATATGACTTACAGTAGGCAAGTAAGTATTTTTAAATTCATCAACTCTAGTTTTAACAGTTTCCAAAGTAGTTGTATAAGCCTTAATTGCATTACCACCAGCAGGATAAATTTCATTATCTCTTTGGTTTTCAAATCCGCTTCTCGCGGCTTCTGGTAAAGCTTGAATTAATTTATCAATTTTGGCTTTTTCTTCAGTTAAAATACGTTCAGCTTCTTCGGCTTTTTGTTTAATTTGGTCTATATCTCTAGTGTTATAAATCTCTTGAGTTAACTTATCTTTATCTGCGTCTCAAAGTTTATTAATTTCAACTAAAGCTTGAGCTCTTGCTGTTTTAACTTCATTATCAACTACTTGCTCTTTAACACGTTTTTTAATCTCATTAATTTGAGCAACGCTAGTTGCTAATGCAAGCTCTTGCTCAAATTGAGTTCTTTCATTAGCTGGTAATTTATTAATTTCTAATTCAACTTGTTCTCTAGCTTGTTGTTTAATCTTAGTTTCTAAAGTATTTAGTTTGGTTCAAGTATCTGCATCATTTAATTCAGTTTGTAAGGCTGCTTTATCATCTAGTTCTAATTGTTCTAATTCAGCAGTTACTAAAGCTTTTTTATCTTCATAAAGTTTCGTTGCTTGAGTAACTACATCATTATGAATTGATTCAAGTTCTGAATCTTTAGCTTTTTGTAATAAAGTTTGGTATTCAGGAGCATTTTCAATTTTGGCTAAAGCATCTGTTGATTTTTTCTTGTATTCAGTTTTCAAATTATTAAGCTCAGTAATAACTGAATTATAATCTGTATCTGAAGAAGTATCACTTACTTTATCTAATAACTCATTGTATTTAACTTGAGAAGTTCCATCTTTATCAATAGAATTTTCTAATAATGCTCTTGCATTAGCTTGTAAGTTAACTAAGTAGTTTTGAGCATCTTGTTTTAAATTATTTAAAGCATTTAATTCAGGTAATTGATCATAGTTAATAGTTATTTTAGTTTGATTAAATTCATTTGATTTATTTGTTTCTTGAACTCTAGCAAGCAATGCATCAATTTCTTGTTTTAAAGCTTCTTTTTGGCTTGTATAATCAGCAATTGCATTAGCAATTTCTGAATCTAATCTTGCTAAAGCAGCTACTTTATTATCTAATTGATTTGGATCATCTGTTGTAGCAAAAGTATTTTGTAATTGTGATGAATATTGATTTTTTAAACTTTCAGGAAGTTTATTAATTTCTTCAAGTAAACGCTTTTGATTACTTGAAGCTTGTTTTGATTTAAGAGCAAAGTCTAAATCAGCAATTGTTGCATTTTCTGCATTCATTTTGGTATCAAAACCAGAATTATCAAAATTATCTTGTGGTGTTAATGTGTTATATTGTGCAAGAACTTTCGCTTTATGATCATTAAATGCTTGGCTATATTCACTTATTAAAGCATCTAATTCAGCTTCACTAAGATTTGGATTATATTTAGCTGCTAAAGTAGCATAATCTGGATGACCAGAAAGTTTATTTAAAGCATTATTAGCTGCTTGTTGTTTATTGCTAATGATTTTTTGCATATCTTCAAGCAATTTATCAACTCCTGCTTTAGTAGTTGCAGCTTGAATTTTAGCTTTTCACTGTGCAACATCATTTAATTTATTAGCATAATCATTAGCTTGTTGTTTTTTAGCTGATAATTCATCTGCTTCTTGAGCTTTATATTCATCTATTTGAGTTTCAAGCTGATTTAAGTCATTTAAATCAGATGCATTTGTAATAGCTTGTTCAAATTCAGATTTCTTTTCAGTGCTTTCAATATTGGCTATTTTATTTCTTAGATTTGTTTTCTGTTTTTCAACTAAAATTTTGTTTTCTACTTCCAATAACTTAGCAAATGAAGTAGCGGTATTTTCAGCTAAAGCAGCAGTTAATTCTTGTTTTTGTGCTTCAGTTATTAATGGATCATTTAATGAATCTAATAAAGCTTGACGTTTAGTATTAAATTTAGTTTTTGCATCATTTAAAACATTTTGCACATCAGCATATGATCCTTTGCTATCAACTAAGGAAATTAGTTGATCTTTTTCTGGATGAGCTTCTAAAAGACTTTGAATCTGTGCCTGAGCATCTGTTTTATGTTTTGCAAGTTTAGTATCAATTTCAGTATCTAAAGCAGCAAAATCTTCAAATTTAGCTACAGCATTAATTTTAGTTTCTAAATCTTTTGCTTCTTCAGGGTTTAAGGTGTCTTTTTTAGCAAATAATCTAAGCTTTTCAGCTTCAAATGAATTTTTATCACTTTCAAGATCAGCTTCTAAACGAGCTTTTAATTCAACTAATTGATCAACTAGATTATTTGATCAATTAGTTACAGGGGTTGTTGCAGATACTAAAGTATCAATTTGAGCTTGGTAATCTGCTTTTTTCTTATCTCCATCTTGTTTAAAGCCATCTAATTTAGATACTAAATCATTTCTTAAGGTTTGCAGAGCAGTTGAATATTGGTTAATTAATTCATTAGCTGATCCAGATTCAAAGTTTTGTGATTCAACAGCAGTTTTTTGAGCTGCAACATCTACACCGTCTCAAACCTTAGCTAGCTGCTCAGTAATTTGAGCTTTAGTTTCATTAAAGGCATTTTGAATATCTTGTTCTAATTGAGCATATTCAGCTTCAGTAAGCGTTGCTTTATTTTGTTCTAAATTAGTTTTAATTTGGTTGTAATTTCTACTTAAAGCATTAGAGTTTGTTACAACACCAGTAGGTTGTTCTAACTTTTTAAGTTTTTCTACTAATTCAGAATTTTTGTCATTTAAAACTTTTTCTAATTCTGATTTTAAAGCTTCAACTTCACTCTTTTGATTAGATTGAAGTTTTTGCTCATATTCAGCACGTTTTGGATTATCAGGGCTAATTCTATCTAAAACTTGTTGCGCTTCTATTCTAGCTGCTTCTAATTCACCTTTATCTTTTTTAATTTGTTCATTAATTTTGCTTTGAAGGTTTGTTACACTTTCACCTCTTTGCGTTAAAGCAGCTATTTCCTGTCTTAAAGCTTCTTTTGCACTTTGGTCAAGTACATTTTCAAGTAAGTTAGTTAAACTTTCTTTGTCTTGTTCTAATTTAACTTGTTCTTTAAGTTCATTTAAATCTTTAATTGTAGCTTTGTTAGCTAATGCTGTTTCAAATTCAGCTCTTTTAGCTGAATCTTTAATTTTAGCTATTTCGCTATTAACATTATCTTTAACTGAGTCAAAAGCTGCGCTAGCTTGTGCAATAATTTCATCAAGTTTGCTTTCTTGCTTTTGATCTCCTAAAGCTTGTTGCATTGAGGCTTTTAAGTCTTTATCACCTTCAAGTTTATTAATTGCATTTTGAGCATCATTACGTTTATTATTAATATATTGATCAATTCTAGTTTGCAGCGGTGCAACATCATTTTTATCTCTAATATTATCAAGTTCAGCTTGCAATTGTGCTTTTAATTCAGTATTAACATTAATATTTTTAAGTAAATCGTTAACTGGTGATTTTTGAGCTTCTAATTCTTTATTATAAGTTTCTTTAGCTGCAACTTCTTGCTTAACTACTTGAAGATCTTCAAGAGAGCTAGCGCCATTTATTTTAGTAATAAAATCTTCAACTTGATCTGGATATGTTGCATTTGCTCTAATTTTAGCAATTTCAACTTCTTTAGCCTCTTGTAAAGTAACTTGTGGAGCTAATGAAGCTACTTGAGTTAATGAAGTAGCATTAACTAAACGTTCTCTTAAAGCGGCTTTTTGAGTTTCATTTTCTAATGCATTAATTCTTGCTTCCAAAGATGCTTTAACACTAGCTAATTCTTGGTTAACTTCATTAATAAAATTATCAAGTTCAGCTTGAGATGAAGTATTAGATAAAGTGGCTAGTTTATTTTCATATGATTCTTGTAATGGCGAACCATTAACAATGCTTAAAGCTCTTTGAGCTTGTTTATATATATTATCTAATTCAGCTTTATTAGCCTGATCTAAAGTTTTTAAATCCGCTAAAGTTCCAGCAGCATTAATAGCTCTTTCTTTTTCAGCTGGGTCATTAAATTTAGCAGCAAATGATTTTGCATCATTTTTAGCTTGAGCTAAAGTATTAAATAATTCATTTTCAATTGAGTTAAATTCACTTACATTAGAAGCATTATTAACTTGAGCTAATAATTGATGTTTGTAGTTTTCTACTTCTGGGGTATTTAAAATGTTATTAATATTATTAATAAGTTTATCTTTAGTAGCTTGAATAATATTATTAACTTCTGCTAATTTTTGTTCAAGCTCTGCTTCAGTTTCAATTGCTGCTTGCTGTGCCTTATACTCAGCTTGTTGCTCAGGAGCAAGTTTACTAATAGCATCAGATAAATTATTATTTAAATTATCTAAAACATCTTGACCTTGTTGTGTAAATTTTTCTAAATCAACAAAAGTTGAAGCATTGTTTAATGCATTTTCTAATTCTTCACGTAGTGGGTTATCAATTTTTAATTTAGCTAAGGTGTTTAATCCTTGGCGACGAGCATCTTGCAAGTTAGATTCTTGCAATGCTAAATAATTATTTACATTGTTTAATAAATTATCAATTGAACTAATTGAATGAGGATTAGTTAATTCACTTTCATATAATTTGAGAATGGCTGGATCTTGAATTCTGCTAATTTTTTCAGTAATTGAAGCTTTAATATCAGCTACGTAACTTGATTCTTGAGCTACTTTATTTTTAACTTCAGCTAATAAAGCATCAACTGCTGCCTTTTCTTGAGTTGTTGAGAGTTTTTTAAGATACTCATTAACTAAAACTTGATCATTTAATTTTTCTAGTTCGTTAGCTGCTTCTTTTTTAACATCTTGCAATTGTGAAGATTGCTCAATATTTGAACTAATAGCAGCTATTTCATTAAGATTTTTAACTCCATCAACTAATAATGCTAATCCTTTTTTATTAGGATTATCATGATCTAAGTCATAAATTTTCTTTAATAAATCATTTTTAGCATTAGTTAATTCTTGGTTTAATTCACTTAATTTATTTTGAATTTCTCCTGGATTTAATGAATTAATATCTAGGTTTTTGTCTTTATGAGTTTCAGGTAAAGCTGCTATTAAAGCAGATAAATCAGCTCTATTTTTTTCTAATGTTTCTTTAGCTTTAGCAATATTATTTTTAGTATTAGTAATATTATCAACTAATGAAGGATTTAAATAATCACTAATTAAATCAAAGTTTATTTTGGCAGGAGTATTTAAATCATTGATTAAATCATTAGCTCCCCCTAATAATTCACTTAATTCTGTTTTTAAAGCAGAATTTTCTTCAAAAGCTTGATTTAAAGCTGGAGTTAATTGAGCATAAATTGTTTCTAATTCAGCTTTAGTTGCATTTGGATCTAATAATTTAGCTTTAATATTTTCATAATCAGGAATAATTGTTGAAGCATTTTCTTGAGCTAGTCTTAAAACACTTGCAATTTGATTACGAAGTGGTGTTTTATTTTGTAATTCGTCAATTAAATTATCTATTGTAGCATCATTAATTGGCTCAGTAGTCAATTGTAATTTTTGCTCATTTGATAATTTGAAGCCTAAATCTTTAACAATTGCATCAATTGCTTCTTTTTTCTTGTCACTTGGAATTGAAGAATTTGTTTTAAGTGTATTTAAAGCGCCAAGAAGAATATCCCTGGTTTCACTTGGTGATTTTTTGTCTCTTTGAGCTTTGTAATCATTAACAATTGATTCAAGGCCTTGTATTTTTCCTAAAGCTTCAACTAAGTTTTCGTTGTCTTCTAAATTACGGTTTAAATTATTAAATTGCGCAATAGCTAAGAATTTTTCTGTATCAGATTTTTCTAAGTCAGCTAAAAGTTGGGCTTTTTCTTTGTAATCAGGAATTGTCAATGCACCATCAGATAAATTAGCAAATTTTGCTTTATTAACTTCATTTTGAAGTTCTTTTAATTTAGCTTGTGATTGAGCTAATTTTTCTTCGTATGGTAAATCATCATTTTTGCTTAAACCTTTAATTTCCTCACTTAAAGCTTTAATTGCATCATTTTCTTTAACATTAGCAAGTTGATTTGCTAATTTAGAATCAATGATTGAATTTAAAGCATCTTTTTTAAGTTCTTGAAGTTTAGATAAAATTTCTTGCTCTGAAGAATTTAATGGAAGTGTAGCATCAAAATTATCAATTCATTTTGTTTTAAATTCAGGATTATTTAATAAGTCTGAATTAGCTTTAGCATATTTTAAAACTGCATCACGTTCTTGCCGAAGCATGTCATTAATAGTGTTTAATGCTTGGGTGTAAGCATCAACATTATCTTTAGCAATAACATCTTTTAAAATATCGTTTTTTAGTTTTGAATTATCTGCTAATTTAGCAACAGCTTTATCAAATTCCTTTTTGGAATTATCATAAACTTTAAAAGCTTCATCTTGAAGTTTTCTTACTTCTTCAGTCGAAGTTAAATCATTCATTTTTGATTTAAGCTGTGTTTTTAATGGTTCATTAATTAATTCAAGTAATCGAGCAGAATTATCTTTAGTTCTTTGTAATTTCACCTGATCAATAACTTGTTTTCTAAGTGAATTTAGATCAGCATTTGAATTAGTTTTTTCCAGTTCTGCTAAAAGTTTTGTTTTAGTAGCTTGATCTAAAGTAGAAGTATCAATAATATTATTAATTTCATCTTTTTTAAATTTAGAAAGTGCGTTTTCTCCTGAATTATCAACTAAATATTATTCATATTGATTTTTTAATTCTTCAACTTTTTTAAGAAAATCATCTGCATTTGTATTATTTTTAAGCTCATCAAGCTTTGCTTTTAAAGCTGGATCCTTGACCTCTTTGTCTAAGAAATCAAGTTGTTTAAGAAATGATTCTTTAACATCAACGTAATCCTCTTGTACTTGTTCTTTAACTTGAGCAAGTAAATTAGGTAATGCTTGAATATTAGCATTTTTAATTCGTTCGATGAATTTATGTCTCTGAATTGGATTTTCAATTTGATCAGCTAAAGTTAATGCATCATTGTATTGTTCTAATTGAGCTTTAAGTGCACGTTTATTAGCTAAACTAATAGCTGAATCAAATTCATCTTGATACTTTTCTCTATTAGTTTCACCTATTTTTTCTAAAACAGTAGTATTAAAAGCATCAAGGCTAGTTCTAGCATTTGATTCTTTAGTTAATGCTTCTTGAATTAAAGTAGTTGCTTTAATTAAGTCTTCATGAGTAATCTCTTTGCTTTGTGTTTGATCATCTGAATTAAAGATCTTAGATAAACTAGTTAATTGATTAGCTTCTTCAACATCTTTAGCTTTTATTAAAGCTTCTTTATTAGCTTTAATTAAATTGCGTTTTTTAATATTCGAAGCAAAGTCTTCTTCTTTACCAAGTTGAGGTAAATATTTTTCATTAAGTTTTCCCTCTGTTTCTTTAGTAATTTTGTCAATAGAATCCTTAGTTTCATTATATGCATACTTATTTAAAGTAGCATTAATTTCTTGCAATTTTGTTATTTCTTTCGTAGATAAAATTCCAGCAAAGTTAATTCCTTCAGTCTCAATAGCTTGACCTAAAACAAGTTTGTCTTCTTCTGATAATAAGGCGATTTTGTCTTTGATCATCTTTTGAAGATTATCAAAGGTAGTTGTATTTTCATTGTGTTTTTTTACGGTAGTATAAGCTAATACTCCACTAGTTGCAGCTGCTGTAGATAAAAAAACTGCACCACCAAGAATAATGGCTTTTTTCTTTGATTTCTTTTTGTTAGTCGCTTCTGACATAATTTAAATTCCTTTCTAATGCTATATATATATATATAGAAATATATGTATAAATTATATACTTTTATTTTAAAAGTGAAATAAAAAACACCCATTTTTATAGTTAACCTCTAAGTTTTACCAACTAATTTGGTATAACTTATGGCTTTGACTATATTTTTTTGGTGTTTTTATGGTTCTATGCTGAAGTAACTGTTTCAGTTTCAACATTACTAAAATCAGGTTTTACTTCACCATTTTTATATTCATAATTTGGTCAGTGGTATTTATAAATTGTATATTCAAAAGCTTTTTTAAATCTATTGTCAGTATTGAATTTTCAGTTTGTGGTTGAAATAAAGACATCAGTTCTAATTTGAATATTCTTACCGTTTTCTGTGTAATTTAAATCATTATTTCTTATATGTGGAGAAACAGAACCAACAACTGGGTTATCGTGTCCGACAGTTACAGCAGTATCGGATTTAAATAAAATGATTTTTCATTTTTGGTTATGACCATTAAAATTACCAGTATGGTATAAAGCAGTCATTTTCTCAATTCAAGTATTAATTTCTTCTTGAGTACCGTAATGTTTTAAATAACCAAGGTAATTAATCATTTGTTGCTTAGTTCATCCATCAACATAAATTTGAATATCTGCATTAGCACCACTACCACTATCACGAGATTTAAGGTCTAAAACAAGTTTTAATTTTTGCTGCTCTGCAGATGGTTGAGTAGGCTTAGTTTCAACTGGTTTATTAGGGTCTGGTTCAGTTGGTTTTTGGGTTAAAGTATCATCTTTAGTTGAAGCATTATTTTTATTATCATTGTTTGCTTTTTCTTGCTCAACTTTCTCTAATTCTTTAATTCTATTATCTTTATCATCCAAGTTTTGTTTTTGTAAAGTTAAATTAGCTTTAACGTCATCATGAAGCAATTCATAATCGCTTAAAGCAGCTTGAACTAATTCTTTGTCTGAGACTTGGATATCTTGAAGCAATTTGCTTAAAATAACTTGATGTTTTGATTTATAGTTATCTTCAGCTTGTTTTAATGAATTTTGGGTATTATTGCTATCTTCAAGCTCTTTAATTCTTTGTAATTTAGTATCTAAATTAATTTTTTCAGATGTTAAATTACTTTTAGCTGATTCAGTTAAAGAATCATAATCAGCTAAAGCAGCATTAACATAAGCTTTATCGTTTAAGTTAAGTTCACTAAGTATTTTATCAATAATAATTTGATGCTTAACTCTAAAATTATCTTCTGCACTTTTATCCTCTTTTGGCTCAACTGGTCCAGGCGTTGGATTAGTTGTTTCTGAACTCTGTTTAAGCTCAGTGATTTTGCTAAGCAATTTATCTAAAAGTGTTTTTTCAACTACTAACTTATCTTTAATTTCAGTTGAAAAAGCATTATATTGTGCCAAAGCATTATTAACCCTAGTTTCATCACTAATAAGTATATTAGTTTCATTTTTAGCTAAGATCTCTTTGTGATCATTACGATACTTAACTTCAGCACTTTCAATTTTTTGACGTTTTGGAATAGCAGTAACTGCAACAATTGCAGTTAAAGTTGCTATTCCTAGAGCGCTTGCTCCACCAATTAAGATCAATTGCTTTTTAGTTAATCTAGTTAACTTTTGCTTAAAGATCTGAGTTAGATTTTTCGTATTTGTTTTCATATAAATTCCTTTTAATAAATTATTTATTGTATTATTGTTATGTAGTTATTATACAATATATATATATATATATATATATATATATATAGGATTAAGGGCGGGGATAATAAGTGGGTTAAAATTAAGTTTAAAATTTTAAGTATCAAAATTATTTTTAACCATAAATTTTAAAAATGAGTTTAAAGCCTTATATATAGATATAAAAGTTAATATAAGACAAGAATTAAACCTTAAATAAATATACCTTGAATTCCCGTTGAGATTCAAAACTCAATATCCGTTGATTATTATTGGTAAAATTTTAATTAATCTTTAAACTAAATCAAAAAAATTATTTAAAAATAACCCCAAATTATGTTGTATATAAAAACATAACTTGGGGATAAAATTATAAGAATAAATTAATATTTTTAATAATATTTCTTATATTCTTTGCTACATAGTTTTTACTTTATTTATATATCTATTATTTTATAACTCAAAAAACATCTTTACTTTCTTAGTAACATAGTCATCAAATAATAATTTTATTTTAATGATTATTTAATAAAACGTCTGGATTTTTATCCAGATGTTTTAATTATTACTTTAAGAATTATTATTTTTAAATTCTTCTTCAAACCATTTTTCTAATCTTTGTTTATATAAGGCAACAGATTCATAATTATCTCTTGCAATTTTATTATATTCTATACTTTGAGTCTTTTTAACTACAAATACTTCTCAATATTGCACAGCAACTTCAGAAGGTGGGGCGTATTCTAAAGGCTTGGGAGTTGGATTTAAGTCAGATCTTTCTAAATCATAAAGAATATTTATTGTAAGTTTGTTTTCTTTGTAAAGTGGAACAATAAATTCACCCTCGGGCTTATAATTATCTTTTGAAGTTTGGTAAATATAAATATTATTTTCTTGTAATAACTGATACACATCTTGGTTGTTTAAATATAATTCTTCAAATAAAGATTTTATTTGAAGATCATCATTAAAATCACCATAAGTATTTAATTCTTTAAATCTATTAATGATATATTGATCAAAATGAGTTTTTGAACTTATTTTTATTGGCCTATTTGATTCTTGATTTTTTACATCATTTGAATCATATAAGTTTTCACTAACATCCTTAAAAAATGTTGCATTAAAAGTATTTGAATCTTTTTGTCGGTACTGGTATTTAATTTCATTTCTATTAGAGTTAAGATAACTTTTAGGTGCAAAAACTTTTATTTTAGTAAATTCTTGATATTTAAGAAAAATAGCATCGTAAATTTCTTTTACTTGGCGAGATGCATTAGGTTCTTTAGAAATATCAACTTTTGGTTTTTCAAGTTTGGTTTTACCATTTGCAAGTTTTAGCAGTTCTTTTTCCTTTTGCTCTGTTGCTTTATCTGAAGGTTTATTTGGTTTTTTAGTTACTTTTGCAGTGCAAGCAAGAGCAATTAAAGGTGTTAGAAGGGAAATTGAAATTGATAAGGAAATTAGTTTTTTATTTATTTTCATCTCATACCACGTGAGTTACAGATACAACAGCATCAACAAAATTAGTAAATGAATTTCCTGACACTTTTTAAAGCCTCATATCAGTTAATTAAACTATCTTTTTTTACAATATCCCTATTGTTGGTTGGGGATAACAACTAAGGCTCCTAGACCTATAAAACTAGCCAACGTTAAAAAGATTTTATTGACTTTTTTTGTCATGTGTTCTCCTTTTATAATTAAATAAAATTTAAAATTAAACAAGGCAAAATTTTTGAGTATAATTTAAATATTTTGGCCTGGTTTAAATATTGTTGATGTTTTTTAGGGACTATTTTAGTTTTATATTGACACATCATACCAACCACAATAAAATTATAACATAATTTTTTTGTAAAAAACACATTTATAAGTCTATATGATTAAAAACACTTAGAATACAATTCCAAGTGTCAAATTATAAATAAATTAGATAGTAAAATAATTTGAAATTATATATCTCGGTTAATAAAAACTTTTAGAGTATATATTGTTAAGGCATCTAGATCAGCTGCTTCAAGTCTAAATATTTTACTTTCTAAAATTAAATAAATATCTTGATTATTTAAATATATTTCTTCAAATAAACTTTTTAAGTAAAGATCATTATTACAAATTATAGTGAACCCCATAATTTATATAAAATTAGTTGGTAAAACTTATGGGGTTTTTAAGATAACTTTTCTATTTTACTAATTTATCTTTAAGCTCTAAGATTTCTTGAACTTTATTAAGTCTTTCTCATGGCAAGTCAATATCCAAACGGCCAAAATGACCAAAATAAGCAGTTTTAGAATAAATTGGCTTACGAAGATCTAAATCTCTGATTATACCTTTAGGAGTTAAATCAAATAGCTTATTAACTATTTGATAAATTATATCTTTTGAAACTTTCTCAGTTTCGAAAGTTTCAATTAAAATTGACACAGGTTTAGCTATTCCAATAGCATATGAAAGTTGAATTTCAACTTGGTCCGCTAAATTCGCAGCAACTAAGTTTTTAGCTACCCACCTTGCAGCATAAGCGCCAGAGCGATCTACTTTAGTAGCATCTTTACCACTAAAAGCTCCGCCGCCGTGTCTTGAAGTTCCTCCATAAGTATCAACAATAATTTTACGACCTGTTAAACCTGTATCACCAATTGGGCCACCAATTACAAATTTCCCAGTTGGATTAATTAAAATCTTATTAGGTAATTCTAAGTTATATTCTTCTAAAACTGGTTTAATAATTTTATTTTTAATAAAATCTTTAAATTCACTTTCAATGTATTTTTCAGAATGTTGAATACTCATCAAAATTGTCTCAACTCTAGTTTGCTTTGGATTTGAATAATCTAAAGTAACTTGTGATTTCATATCAGCTTTAGCGAACTTAAACTCTTGACTAACTCTTAATTCTTCAGCTTTTTTAACTAATTCATGGGCTAAAGTAATAGCTAAAGGCATATAATTCTTAGTTTCATTAGTAGCATAACCAAACATAATTCCTTGGTCACCAGCTCCTATTTCATCATTATCTAAATTAACTCCTTGTGAAATATCAGGACTTTGTCTTCTGATATCTGTTACAATACTAGTATTGCTAGTAAAATAATCTAAAGATTTCAAAATATTAACAATAATTTCCACCGCATAAATATCTGCTTTAGATTGTACTTCTCCAGCAACAAAAATAATATTTCCACTAGCTACTGTTTCAATTGCTACTTTAGCTTGTGGGTCTAATTTTAAATATTCATCTAAAATTGCATCTGAGATCTGATCACATAATTTATCTGGGTGACCTCTACCTACTGATTCACTTGTGAATAATTTTTGCATAAAAAAACCTCGCACTTTCTAATATATGTGAGGTATAAAGAATTCTTATAGTATGTTAAGTTATATAAACTCCTGACATTCCACCTTACAAATAATTGCAGGTTGGCGATGGTTATGGCTGCCTTGCTACCATCCTCTTTATACCTTTGAAAATTGTGATAATATTATAACATAAAAAATTAAACTATTAATTAAAAAATTTACATTATTTTATTATGTTTTTTGGAAAAGTCACATGCGAGATATTAACAAAATAATTGTCTTTTAATTTTAACATAAATTTTACATAAAAAATGTATGCTAAAACAGAAAACACACTAGTGTTTTCTCGTCGGTTTTGCTTACTTTTTCAAAAGTAAGGCCCCCTTGATTGCAATCAAGGGCGGAGGATTTAAAAAATTTTTAGGTTATCTTATATTGCCGTACAACTTGTCGGTAGTTATTTATTTTATCCATCATATAATCAATTCCATGCTGAGAGTATTTATTAAAGCTTTTTCCTTTGGGAATGTAATACCTAATTAAGCGGTGCATATTTTCTATTGAACCTTTTTGTCATGAACTATATGGTTGGCATTTAAATAATCTTTCAGTTGGAATGACATGGTGTAATAAGACATTTTCACTACCATTATCAACTGTTAAAGTTTTAATGTCTAAGCTATGTTTCTTGATTAGTTTGAGAAGAGTTTGTTTTATAGCTTTGGAGTTACGTTTTGAGAGCATAGCATAAGACATTCTGGTTTGCCGTTCAATTATGGTTACAATACAATATGTATCATTGATTTTTCCAATAACGGTTTCTAATTCAAAATGACCATGTTCTAAGCGATCATTAATATAATCTGGACGTTTTGAAATTTCTGTTGCATATTTTAATGTTTTAGGTTTGGTTTGTTTTTGCTTCCGTGTTCCATATTTTCCTTAGATTTTTTGATAATGTGGTCAAATTCAAGGAAATAAGGGTATTTTTTAATTATTTTATAAATTGTACTAGGTGAGGGAGCAAATTCATCAGGTGATATTTTTTTAAAAGAATTGACAAGGTATGTAACTGATTTCTTAACTTCTTTTTGAACTAAATTCTTTTTATTTCTATTTTTATTGTATGTATTAAGTTCACTATACCAATACTTTCTGTAGGCCTTTCATTTCTCTTTAATTGCATCACTTACAAAAAAGAGTCGCGAAAATGAATAGCCTAATAAATGTTCGTATAGCTTCGCAAAATTAAGAGTTTTAACACTCATTACTCTTTTTAAGCACTTAGGACAAACATAGCGATTGTGTTTATCTAAACTCAATGGTCTGCGATTTGCAATAATTTCGATTTTACTTTTTATGCTTCGAATGTCTCTATCAAAAATCTTAGCTACTTCTTGGATTGAGAAGCCTTCAGAAAGTTCTTGTAAAATATTATAAAGTTGTTCTAGATCGATTTGGCTTGTTCGTAATTTTCGTTGCGTCTCAAGTGCTCCTTGCATTTTAAAAATAGTGTTGTGATTCTCTTCAATTTTAAAATGTTGATATTTATTTTCTTTTTGATATTTGTCAAAAACACAAATATATTTTCTAAATTTTTCATATAATTTTAAAGTTTCCTTTCATTTTTTAAAATTTATTAATACAACTATTTTATTACAAGGCAGACAAAAAGAATGTCACATGCAAGAAACTTGCATGTGACATTTCTAATTAATATTATATAGTGTATAATTATTATAAGCAAATTAAAAAACTTTTTAATTAAAATTCTTATATTAAAGTAAAGTTTTTCGCTAAAGTGTATACATAAAATATTTAGGGAGATATTATGAATAAATTAAAATTTAAAAAACTGGTTATATGACCAGTTGAAACATTAGGAAGTTTTGCAAGTTTCGTTGCAATACTTCCGCAAAATTACACGCAAAAAATTACCAATTGGTATGAAAATTTGAATAATTATAAATTTGAAGTTAGAGATCAGTCTGCCATTACAGTACAAAATAACAATGGCGACTTAGAAATCACACCTGTTAATAATAATTTTGAACTTAAATTATTATTAAATCCAGAATTCAAAATACAAAATGAAGAATTAATAAGTAATTTTAACATGAAATTTATCCAAAAAGTTAATTTACATAATTTAATTTATAAATCATTTGAAAAACTATCCATGATGCCAATTGTATGGTTTTATTTTGAAAGTGAAAGTGATAGACAAAGTTTTGTTAATGCTATTAAGGATTGAAACGAAATTTACAAATTTATTATCTTTAAAAATAAACAAACATCTCAAAACTCTTTCATAAATGTGGCTGATGAAACATCAGAAAGAGATCAAAGTTCAATACCATCTATAAGCAGTAGCCATTATCCTGGTGCTCCAGTTGATCTAAATCATCATTTATTTAAGAGCAGTTTTAACCATAATTCACGAGTTGTAAATGCTCAGGACCATTTAGATAACCCTTATGTTAATAAAATTGGTATTCTTGAAGTTTGATCTCACTCATTTGATCAAAAATATCAAAATTATTTTAAGAATGGCATTGAAATAAATGATCTGCCAATTGAGCCCACACCAGGTATTAAATCACATTCTACAAATGTTTCATTAATTGCCGGTGGAAAGTATGGCATAGACAGATCTTCTAAAATATATTTACATACTTTTGAAAGATATGATAGCCACTGAATGACAACAATTGAAAAAATGGTAAAACAAGATGGTATAAAATTAATTAACCATAGTTATGGTATGTATATCCTTGACAACCACGGCAATGTTAAAAAGGGAATGGAAAAATATACAACTGATTATTCTGAAAATGCATATTTCGTTGATTATATATCTCGTAAATATGGAGTAATAAATGTCTTTGTTGCTGGAAATGAGGGAAGACATAAAAATAATGTAATTTCCGAAACAAGCGCATCATTTAATTCGGTTGTTGTTGGTGCTTTAAAGGGAAATGCATCTGAAATTAATGTTAAATCTAATTTAATAGCTAATTACTCTAACTATGGATTAATTAGAGATTTTCAAGATATTTCTAAACCACTTGTTGTTGCTCCTGGGCAAATTTATACTACTGTTCACGGTGAATATAGATATGCGGCTGGAACCAGTTATGCTGCACCAATAGTCACAGGTTTAATTTCTAATTTAATGAAGTATAAAGAAGATATAAGAAATAGTAACAATAGAGTTCCAATTGTAAAAGCAATATTATCTGCTTCAGCAGTGAGTCCAAAACTGCAAAATCTCACTTATAAAACAAGTGGTTATGAACAAAAATATGGATCTGGAACGGTAGATTTTAAGGCAATGCTACAAGCAGCAAACAATTATAAAGTTAAGACACTTAACTCAAATAGTTCTAATAATACAATACTTACCAGTGATGAAATAAAATTAACCAAAGGTCAAACCATTAAAATATCTAGTTCATGAACTTTTAATGCTGGCTTATTAAAAGAACGGGTAATTAATCCATTATTGATTGATGATCGTAATTGGTGAAACGATGTTTATAACACAACACCAAAATATAGGCCAAAGGATTTAGTTGCAGAAGCAAGAAAATGAGATAACCAGCATGAGAATGAGTTATGACTTAAAAAAGAAGAAATGTTAAATCGCCAATCTAATAAATGATTTACTGATTATGATTTATTTTTAGAACAGAAAAATTCTAATGGTGATTGAATAACTGTAAAACGTGTTTCGACTATTTTAACAAATGATGAATTAATCGAACATAAAGCAGATGTGGCTGGTACTTATCGATATAAAATTTTAAAATTCTCATCAAACTCTTTTGATAATTCAGTTGATGATATTGTCGCTGTAACACATGTAGTAAGGAATGAAAATGAATAAAAAAATATTATTGATTGGATCTTTATTAACTCCACTTATTACTTTTTCGTGTACACATACCAGCCCACCTGAGCCTTCAAAACCAGATCCAGGTCCTGAACCAGTTACCCCATATGAACAAGAGAAGCCATCATTAATAGAAAAAGAACCTTGAGAAGTTCGTCGTAACTACGAAATATTAGATGTCGATCCGGCCCGTGAACCAATTGCATTTGAGAAAGTTCAAAATATGTACCAAGATATTTATAATAAATACAAAGATTTCACAAAAATAAATATTTTTGTCCCACAATCTTGAACTTGAAGAAACGGCAAACAAGTAAATATTTATCGTTGGCAAGGTGAAGATGGTAAACGGATTGATACCTTTAATATAACGTTCTTTAGTGGAAGTTATGAGCAACTTTCTGAGGTAAACGAATCAAAACCATGACGTTTTGGGCCACTTAAAATAACAACACGTGAAGAATTTGATAAATATATAATTAATAGATTTAAAGAACTAAATCCGTATAAAGATTTTAACAAAGATTCTCAAGTAAAAAAATTATTTGAAGAGCTGTATTTAGATAATAATGATGTTTACGAACTGTTAAAAGATAATAATATTTATATACATGAAACAAGCAAAACTAAGCATGACCTTTATGATGGATATTTAATTCCAACATATGATGAAAATGAAGTTACAATAAATTATATTCGTGATTTCCGCAAATATGATAATGGTTATTTAATTAGACCAGCGGTATATAACCCTGATCCAGCACTTTGGTGGGAAGTTTATATAATAAAAAAATCTAAAAATGTTAAATATCACAACATATATAGAAATGATTATGAAACTTATGGATCATACAGTCAAAGATTAGAAAAATGGTTTAAAGAAGAATTTGAAAAGAAATTTAATTAAATTTCTATAAAAATCATCTGAGTTTAAATCCGGACAGAAAAGTTAACATGTAAATGTTAGCTTTTCTGTCCGGATTTAAAGCATTCCGTTTGGCTTAGCCAAATGGTATGGTTGGGGAAGGTAAAACCGTCCGAAAAAATTTCCCAGTTTAGAACATCTCTATCAAAAATCTTAGCTACTTCTTGGATTGAGAAGCCTCCAGAAAGTTCTTGTAAAATATTATAAAGTTGTTCTAGATCGATTTGGCTTGTTCGTAATTTTCGTTGCGTCTCAAGTGCTCCTTGCATTTTTTAAAATAGTGTTGTGATTCTCTTCAATTTTAAAATGTTGATATTTATTTTCTTTTCGATATTTGTCAAAAACACAAATATATTTTCTAAATTTTTCATATAATTTTAAAGTTTCCTTTCATTTTTTAAAATTTATTAATACAACTATTTTATTACAAGGCAGACAAAAAGAATGTCACATGCAAGAAACTTGCATGTGACATTTCTAATTAATATTATATAGTGTATAATTATTATAAGCAAATTAAAAAACTTTTTAATTAAAATTCTTATATTAAAGTAAAGTTTTTCGCTAAAGTGTATACATAAAATATTTAGGGAGATATTATGAATAAATTAAAATTTAAAAAACTGGTTATATGACCAGTTGAAACATTAGGAAGTTTTGCAAGTTTCGTTGCAATACTTCCGCAAAATTACACGCAAAAAATTACCAATTGGTATGAAAATTTGAATAATTATAAATTTGAAGTTAGAGATCAGTCTGCCATTACAGTACAAAATAACAATGGCGACTTAGAAATCACACCTGTTAATAATAATTTTGAACTTAAATTATTATTAAATCCAGAATTCAAAATACAAAATGAAGAATTAATAAGTAATTTTAACATGAAATTTATCCAAAAAGTTAATTTACATAATTTAATTTATAAATCATTTGAAAAACTATCCATGATGCCAATTGTATGGTTTTATTTTGAAAGTGAAAGTGATAGACAAAGTTTTGTTAATGCTATTAAGGATTGAAACGAAATTTACAAATTTATTATCTTTAAAAATAAACAAACATCTCAAAACTCTTTCATAAATGTGGCTGATGAAACATCAGAAAGAGATCAAAGTTCAATACCATCTATAAGCAGTAGCCATTATCCTGGTGCTCCAGTTGATCTAAATCATCATTTATTTAAGAGCAGTTTTAACCATAATTCACGAGTTGTAAATGCTCAGGACCATTTAGATAACCCTTATGTTAATAAAATTGGTATTCTTGAAGTTTGATCTCACTCATTTGATCAAAAATATCAAAATTATTTTAAGAATGGCATTGAAATAAATGATCTGCCAATTGAGCCCACACCAGGTATTAAATCACATTCTACAAATGTTTCATTAATTGCCGGTGGAAAGTATGGCATAGACAGATCTTCTAAAATATATTTACATACTTTTGAAAGATATGATAGCCACTGAATGACAACAATTGAAAAAATGGTAAAACAAGATGGTATAAAATTAATTAACCATAGTTATGGTATGTATATCCTTGACAACCACGGCAATGTTAAAAAGGGAATGGAAAAATATACAACTGATTATTCTGAAAATGCATATTTCGTTGATTATATATCTCGTAAATATGGAGTAATAAATGTCTTTGTTGCTGGAAATGAGGGAAGACATAAAAATAATGTAATTTCCGAAACAAGCGCATCATTTAATTCGGTTGTTGTTGGTGCTTTAAAGGGAAATGCATCTGAAATTAATGTTAAATCTAATTTAATAGCTAATTACTCTAACTATGGATTAATTAGAGATTTTCAAGATATTTCTAAACCACTTGTTGTTGCTCCTGGGCAAATTTATACTACTGTTCACGGTGAATATAGATATGCGGCTGGAACCAGTTATGCTGCACCAATAGTCACAGGTTTAATTTCTAATTTAATGAAGTATAAAGAAGATATAAGAAATAGTAACAATAGAGTTCCAATTGTAAAAGCAATATTATCTGCTTCAGCAGTGAGTCCAAAACTGCAAAATCTCACTTATAAAACAAGTGGTTATGAACAAAAATATGGATCTGGAACGGTAGATTTTAAGGCAATGCTACAAGCAGCAAACAATTATAAAGTTAAGACACTTAACTCAAATAGTTCTAATAATACAATACTTACCAGTGATGAAATAAAATTAACCAAAGGTCAAACCATTAAAATATCTAGTTCATGAACTTTTAATGCTGGCTTATTAAAAGAACGGGTAATTAATCCATTATTGATTGATGATCGTAATTGGTGAAACGATGTTTATAACACAACACCAAAATATAGGCCAAAGGATTTAGTTGCAGAAGCAAGAAAATGAGATAACCAGCATGAGAATGAGTTATGACTTAAAAAAGAAGAAATGTTAAATCGCCAATCTAATAAATGATTTACTGATTATGATTTATTTTTAGAACAGAAAAATTCTAATGGTGATTGAATAACTGTAAAACGTGTTTCGACTATTTTAACAAATGATGAATTAATCGAACATAAAGCAGATGTGGCTGGTACTTATCGATATAAAATTTTAAAATTCTCATCAAACTCTTTTGATAATTCAGTTGATGATATTGTCGCTGTAACACATGTAGTAAGGAATGAAAATGAATAAAAAAATATTATTGATTGGATCTTTATTAACTCCACTTATTACTTTTTCGTGTACACATACCAGCCCACCTGAGCCTTCAAAACCAGATCCAGGTCCTGAACCAGTTACCCCATATGAACAAGAGAAGCCATCATTAATAGAAAAAGAACCTTGAGAAGTTCGTCGTAACTACGAAATATTAGATGTCGATCCGGCCCGTGAACCAATTGCATTTGAGAAAGTTCAAAATATGTACCAAGATATTTATAATAAATACAAAGATTTCACAAAAATAAATATTTTTGTCCCACAATCTTGAACTTGAAGAAACGGCAAACAAGTAAATATTTATCGTTGGCAAGGTGAAGATGGTAAACGGATTGATACCTTTAATATAACGTTCTTTAGTGGAAGTTATGAGCAACTTTCTGAGGTAAACGAATCAAAACCATGACGTTTTGGGCCACTTAAAATAACAACACGTGAAGAATTTGATAAATATATAATTAATAGATTTAAAGAACTAAATCCGTATAAAGATTTTAACAAAGATTCTCAAGTAAAAAAATTATTTGAAGAGCTGTATTTAGATAATAATGATGTTTACGAACTGTTAAAAGATAATAATATTTATATACATGAAACAAGCAAAACTAAGCATGACCTTTATGATGGATATTTAATTCCAACATATGATGAAAATGAAGTTACAATAAATTATATTCGTGATTTCCGCAAATATGATAATGGTTATTTAATTAGACCAGCGGTATATAACCCTGATCCAGCACTTTGGTGGGAAGTTTATATAATAAAAAAATCTAAAAATGTTAAATATCACAACATATATAGAAATGATTATGAAACTTATGGATCATACAGTCAAAGATTAGAAAAATGGTTTAAAGAAGAATTTGAAAAGAAATTTAATTAAATTTCTATAAAAATCATCTGAGTTTAAATCCGGACAGAAAAGTTAACATGTAAATGTTAGCTTTTCTGTCCGGATTTAAAGCATTCCGTTTGGCTTAGCCAAATGGTATGGTTGGGGAAGGTAAAACCGTCCGAAAAAATTTCCCAGTTTAGAACATCTCTATCAAAAATCTTAGCTACTTCTTGGATTGAGAAGCCTCCAGAAAGTTCTTGTAAAATATTATAAAGTTGTTCTAGATCGATTTGGCTTGTTCGTAATTTTCGTTGCGTCTCAAGTGCTCCTTGCATTTTTTAAAATAGTGTTGTGATTCTCTTCAATTTTAAAATGTTGATATTTATTTTCTTTTCGATATTTGTCAAAAACACAAATATATTTTTCTAAATTTTTCATATAATTTTAAAGTTTCCTTTCATTTTTTAAAATTTATTAATACAACTATTTTATTACAAGGCAGACAAAAACAATGTCACGTGCAAAAAACTTGCATGTGACATTTCTAATTAATACATTATTTTATTAAAGAAAAATCTCAAGACCATGTACCTAAATGTTAATTATAGTTTATAATTTTATATATTATGAGAAATGCAGCAATTTTTAGTGACGTAGATGGAACAATCTACCCTTTTCCTTCAAAAACTTTAGCTCAAAGAAATATTGATAAAGTTAATGAAGTAATTAAAAAAGGTGTTAATTTTATAATTAGCACCGGTAACGGTCCGTATGAAAAAATAAAAAAACTAGCAGAAACTTTAGGAGCAAGATATATTTCGTTTTCTAATGGAGCATTTTTATATGATAACCAAAATAAAGAAATTTTAAATATTGAATATATTGATTTTGATCAAGCTCAAAAGGTTTGAGACTTAGCTAAAGAAGTTGGTTTACCACTTTATTATTTTGGAACTGAAAGATTTTTCTTAAAAGATGCAACTAAAGAACAAAAACAATTTTTTACCGATTTTTGTGAATATGATCGGTGGATTGAAGATGGATTAATTCCTGATGATCTACACAAAATTGAAATTTATGGTGATCCAAAATTATTAGTTGAATTTTATAATAAATCTTTAGAGCAAAATATCAACTTAAATATAGTGCTCTTAGCAAGACATATTGAAATTACTAAAAAAGGAATTTCAAAAGGTTCAGGCTTAAAATGATTTTGCGATAATATCTTTAATTTACCTGTTTCACAAGCTATGGCAATAGGTGATAGTCAAAATGATATTTCAATGTTTCAAGTTGCAGGTTATTCATATGCTATGGAAAACAGCGATGATTATAGCCGTAGCTTTGCGAAATACTATACTTCAAGCGTTGATCAAGCAGGTCTTGCAGAAGCAATTGATGATTATTTATACCGAATTGACTGAGATTTAAAGCGAGAAATCTCACAACGTGCTTCAACCAAAACTAAATAACTTTAAAAAGTCAATAATTTGACTTTTTTTATCCTTTATAACTTTAATACCATAAGGAGGTAATATGTATCAAAAGATTTTAATTCGCTATGGAGAATTAGTATTAAAAAAGAAAAACCGCAAGACTTTTATTAATCATTTAGCTAATAATATTAAACATATTTTAGGTGAAAAACCAGAAGTTGAATTTGACCGTATGTATGTTAGTTATTCACAAGAAAATTTAGAAAATTTAAGGTTTGTCTTTGGGATAAGTTCTTATTCACCAGTTTTAGTAGTGCAAAATAACTTAGAAGCTTTTAAAATTAGCTTAGATAATTTATTGTTAGAGCAAACAAAAACCTTTAAAATTGCAGCAAGACGAAATTTTAAAGGTTTTGAACATAATTCAAATCAACTAAATAATTTGCTAGGAAGTTATTTGCTTAAAAAATATAATCAAATAAAGAATTTAAAAGTTGATGTGCATAATCCAGATCAAATTTTTTACCTTGAAGTGCGCCAAAAAGCAACATATATTTTTAGTAACTATCTTCAAGGACTAGGCGGCTTACCAGTAGGATCATCAGGGAAAGTATTGCACCTTATTTCGGGAGGCTTTGACTCACCAGTTGCAGCTTGACAAATGATGAAACGTGGTTTAAAAGTTGATTTTTTAACTTTTTTAACACCGCCTCAAACTGATGAAAAAACTTTGGCTAAAATTAATGGCTTAGTGCAGGAATTAAATAAATATCAAATAACAAGTAATTTAATTATTGCTGATTATTCACAACTTATGAACTATATTTCCTTTGTATCAAAAGAATCATATAAAATAACTTTAATGCGCCGAAGTTTTTACCGCATAGCTGAGCAAATAGCTTTAAAAAATAATATTTTAGCCATTTCAAATGGCGATAATTTAGGACAAGTTGCTTCACAAACTTTAGAATCAATGAACGTCATTGGCAAAGCCACTATGATGCCTATTTTAAGACCTTTGTTAAGTTTTGACAAAAACCAAATTATTAACCTTGCGAAAGAAATTAAAACTTATCAAATCTCAATTATTCGAGCTACTGAAACTTGTGAATTATTTGCACCAAAAGAACCAGTTACTAAACCTTCTTTAGAGATAGCATTAGCTTTAGAACAAGAACTCAGCTCAATTTTTGAGCTTGAGCAAGAGTTACTAAACAATTTTTTAGAATATAAGAAAGTAAAATTAACTCATGAAAATTAAAATTTATGTTGATTTTGAAGCAATTACTTTTAATTATTTAGCTTCTTTAAACTTTATGTATTTTAAAGAACTTGGTGAGCAAAAAATAGATCTACCTTATTGTTATACAATTGGTTTTATTGACCAAAATAAAAAACTTAATACTTTATCAAATGTCTTTGACTTAACTCCAATTGCCAAAATTAAACCTTTAAAACAATTTTGAAATAAAGCTCAAGAGCAATTTTTAGGTGATTTAAAAAAACTTTTAAAAAATGATAAACTTAATTTAAATCAACTTAAATTTTATTCTTGAAATAATTCCTTAGAATCAAAATTATTACAAAAATTCTTTAACTTAGAATCAATTGATTTGGCCCAAGGTCGCTCAATTTCTTTGGATAAATTAGTGCCAAACAATTTATTTGTTAATGATGATTTTAGTTTTTTATTTGAGCAACAAATTAATTATTTAAGTAAAAAAATTAAATTTCTTCCAGAAGATTCAAAAGGAAAAATTGCAGCTTGTCTAGGAGCTTTAATTATTGCTAGTCTAAATAGTTTTTATACTCGTAATACTAAGCTTAAAACTCCCCTTGCCAAGCAACAAATAAAACAAATTTTGAAACAAGTTCTTTTATACAATAAAAACGATGTTTTAAAATTACATTACGTTGATCAAAACATATCTAAAACCAATACAATTATTAATGAAATAACAATGTTAAATAAACAAAAATCAAAGGTCATGAATGAAATTAATCGCATTAATTCTTGAATTACATATTTTGAAATTTTAAAAACAAATTATAAAATTCCTGGTACTTTAAAATTACAAAATTTAATGCAACTTTTGAATAATAAAATTCAAGAATTAGAAGCAAACACCCAAAAACTTACACAAAACGAAAAACAATATAAACTATATAATAAATTATTATTAATCTTAGTTAATAAAGGGGCTTTAGATTTATATTTAAAATCTTTAGACACTTCACTTAATTCTCTAAAAAAAATCTTAGAAGATAATTTAGCTTTAAAACAAGAAAAATTAGAAAAAATTAAACTTAAAAGCAATAATACTTTAAAGAAATATGTGTAAGAAAACCAAGCTAAAAGTAGCTTGGTTTTTAGTTGCAAAATTATTTATCTTTGTCTTTGTAACCTTTTCCATCACGAATTTTTCCATTTTCTCCGTGGATATAAAAAGTTCCATTATGTTTTTTAGCTAATTCCCTAGCATATGGAATAGCTTCTTTTTGTGTATCAAATAAACTAGTAGCTCTTTCTGCTCCCTCGCGATACACTCTTCATTTGTCTTTTTCTTTATCTTTAGTAATATGTCAAACTGCTCTAAGTTCTTTTTTTTCTTCCATTTTAAACCTCGCTATCTATTTGTTCTATTCTAACTTGGTGGCGTCCGCCTTCAAATTCAGTTGCAATATATTCATCAACCATTTTCTTAGCATCTTCAAAAGATACTTGGCGCCCCCCGAAAACTAAAACATTGGCATTGTTATGTTGTTTTGCTAAATGTGCATCTTCTACTGAAACTACTCTTGCTGCTCTAATTGATTTATGTCGGTTTAAAGCATATGAAATCCCAAGACCAGTACCGCACATTGCAATACCAAAGTCTGGTTTTTCTTTAGTCATATAATTAGCTAATTTATGACCTTGCTCTGCATAGCTAATTGAGTTAGCATCAGTGTTAGGTCCTAAATCTATTACTTGATACCCTAAACTTTCGACATATTTTTTAAGTTCTTCTTTTAAAGCAAAAGCAGCATGGTCGCTTGAAAAAGCAATTACTTTTTTGTTCATTATTACTCCTTGTAAATTGTTAATAATATTATGCTTTTAATTATACCGTAAAAATTGTTATTTTTATTTAGTAATTTTATGAAATGTTTATAATTTAATTTATGCAACTTAGACTTGATAAATTTATTAGTAATAATACTAAATATTCACGTAAAGAAGTTAAAGAATTAATATTAGAAAATAAAGTTTTAGTTGATAATATAGTTATAAAAAATCCAGGATTTATAATAACTGAAAGTTCAAAAGTAACTGTAAATAATTTCTTAATTCAAAATTACAGTAATGTATACATTATTTTAAACAAACCAAAAAATTATGTTTGTTCTAATTATGATAAGATTAATCCAACAGTTTTTGAACTTTTACCACCTAATTTACAAAATATAAAAGGTTTACATGCTGTTGGTCGGCTTGATCTTGATACAACTGGTTTATTATTAATTACAAATGACGGAAATTTTAGTCATAAATTAACTAGTCCTAAAAAACAGCTTTTTAAGACTTATTATGCTGTTTTAGATAAAGAAATTGATCCCAAAATAATTGATGTATTTTCGCAGGGTTTTGAATTAAAAGATTTTAAAACCTTGCCAGCTAAGTTAAAAATAGTTAAATCTAAAGAAGCAATTTTAGAAATAAGCGAAGGAAAGTTTCATCAAGTAAAAAGAATGTTTGCTAAATTCGGTTTAAAGGTTTTAAATTTAACAAGGCTAAAAATTGGTAATTTTGTTTTACCTAAAGAACTTAAAGAAGGCCAAATTCAGCTAATTACTTTAACTCAATTAGAAAAACAAATCTATAATAAAAAATAATAAATATTATACTGCGGAAACATTTCCACAGTTTTTGATCTTTTTATTTTAAAAACAATTATTTTTTATTAAAATAATATCATATTTGATAAATCAAATATTTTATACAAAAATTTTAAGAGGTATACTATGAAAATCAAAGGTATTGGGGCATCAAAAGGTGTGGCTATTTCAAAAGTTTTCAAAATTGAAGAATTACCAGTAGAAATTACACAAAAAACTAATGATATCCAAAAAGAATTACAACTTTATCAAGCAGCGTGCGATAAAGTTGTTACAAAAATAAATGTAACTAAAGAATTAGCTAAAGATCCTGAGCATGCCGCTATTTTTGAAGCGCATATTGGCTTTGTCTTAGATCCTTTTGCCATTGAAACTATTGAAAATAATATTAAAAATAATTCTGAAACTGCAGAATATGCAGTCAAAGAATTTTATACAGGTTTTGCAACTACATTTGAAATGTTAGATGATGAATATATGAAAGAAAGAGCAGCAGATGTTAAAGATGTGCTTAAAAAACTTTTATATGTTTTAAATGGTCTTGAAGAGCCAGATTTAGCTAATATTAGTGAAGAAGTAGTTATTGTTGCTGAAGATTTAAGTCCTTCACAAACTGTACAATTAAATAAACAATTTGTTAAGGGTTTTATTACTAATATTGGTGGTCCTACTTCTCATACAGCAATTATGGCAAGGAGTCTTGGAATTCCATCAGTTGTGGGAGCTACAAGTGTAATGGAACATGCTAAAAATGGTGATTTAATTGCTTTAGATGGTTCAAATGGGGAAGTTGTAATTAACCCTGATAAAGAACAAACTGATAAATTTACTAAAGCACAAGAAGTATATTTAAATTACTTGGCAATGCTTTCAAAATTAAAAGGACAAGAATCTAAGACGTTAGATGGCAAACATGTTGAATTAGCAGCTAATATTGGTACTCCAAAAGATTTAGCAAGTGTTTTAGATAATGATGCAGAGGGAATTGGATTATTCCGCTCAGAATTCTTATACATGGATAATGCAAATTGGCCAACTGAAGAAGAACAGTTTAACGCTTATAAAGCTGTTGTTGAAGGAATGAAAGGTAAAAGAGTTGTAATTAGAACCTTAGACATAGGAGGTGATAAAACTTTAAAATACTTTAAATTTCCTGAAGAAATGAATCCATTTTTAGGTTACCGTGCAATTAGATTTTGCTTGCAAAATCATGATATCTTCAAAACTCAATTACGAGCTTTAATACGTGCTAGTGAATTTGGAAAAGTTGCAATCATGTTCCCGATGATTACTAATGTGCAAGAATTTTTAGATGCAAAAGCAATCTTTGTTAAATGTTACAATGAATTAAAAAATGAATATCCAAACATTAAACCAATGTACGATATTGAAGTTGGTTTAATGATGGAAACTCCTGCGGCAGCTATTTTATCTGATAAATTTGCTGAGCATGCGGACTTTGTTTCAATTGGAACAAATGATTTAATTCAATACTCTATGGCTGCAGACCGTATGAACGAGAATATTTCTTATTTATATCAACCTTTAAATCCATCAGTTCTAAGATTAATTAGACACGTAATCCAAGGAGCTCATAAAAACGGTAAATGAGCTGGAATGTGTGGTGAAATGGCTGGAGACAAACGTGCTATTCCAATTTTATTAGGTTTAGGTCTTGATGAATTTTCGATGAGCGCAAGCAGTATTTTAGGTGCTAGAGAATTAATTAATAATTTAAATTTTGAACAGATGAAAGATTTAGCTAATAAAGCCTTAGAATTAAGTACTGAAGAGCAAGTAATTGAGTTATTAAACCAAGAATTAGTTTAAGTAAAAAGTTGGTTATCATCATAACCAACTTTTTTTATTTACTGCTAAAAAAAGTTAAATCCACTTGGATTACTTGTCTCTTGTTTTTTGGTATTATCTCATTTAAAGGTTGTTAATTTATCTTTTACTTCTCCGTCAACAGAAAAAGCTGCTTTGAAAAAGCCTAAAATTGAGGCTAAGGAATTCATTAAAACTGGAATGCTTGATATAATTGCACTAATACTAAAAGCCGCATTTGTTTGCTTTAATTCACTTTGATCTAATTGTTTTAAATTACTTAATTTCATTTACTTAACTCCTTCCAGCTATATGTTAATAAAAACAATTAAAGTAAACTAAAAAAGTAAAAGCCAGGAAAAAGATTTTCCTGGCTTAAAGTTATTGTTCAACATAGTCCGTTGTAAAACTTCCAGAGATTTGTAATACTTTAGTAACAGATATCCAAACTTTTGGATCAATTTTCTTTAAATCATCAATAATATTATTAGTTTCTAAAGCTAATAATACAGTTGTTATTTTGCTGCCTTCTTGATTTGTATAACCTGAGATATATTTTTCAATCCGGTATGAATGTCAAAAATTAATTAGTTTAAAATAAGCAATCACCATTTCAGGATTTGAACTCACAATTGTCATTTCAACTTTCTTATATTTAGGATAAAGTAAATTAACTACCAAATTTACCACAATAATATATAAGAAAGTTGTAATTTCACGCATACCAAAATAAATCTTAGATTCATAATAGTTTTTAGTAATTATTTCGTGGCGTTTTGTTACTTCAGCTAAAGTTTGGTTAACTCCTTTATAATCGTGGAGCTGTGCATAATCAATTTCAGATAAATTCATAACCTGCTTTATACTTAAAGGCTCTTCTTTTAAGTAATTTGGTTTTATAAATGCAAAAATAATTAAAAAGATCATTGCAGTTATAAAACCTAAAATTGATAAAACTTGTCCAATTGATTTTTTAGCTTTAGTAGAAAAATAATATCCAATAATATCTGTTCCACCAGTTGAGCCACCTGCTTTTCAAGCTAAGGCTATCCCGAGTCCAATAAATGAAGCACCAATCACAGTGTTAATTAAGTTACTCCAATTTGTATATGGTAAATATTTCTCCGTTAACACAATTTTATCTTTAAATCATTCTGCAACTACAGGGTGAGTAAAGATTAAATTAGTTAAAATTTGAAATAACATAAATGTAAAAGTTAAAGCTAAAAAGCTCAGTTTTATTTTTCTTGCAAAAATAACAAATAAAGGAATATTACATGCTAAATAAATTAAGGCAAAATAAGCCTCAGTAGTTGGGACAATATATTGAATTAAAGTAGGAATACCTGTTACTCCTGAAGGAATTGTTTCTGCCGGTTTTAAAAAGATTTGAATTCCAGCATTGAAAATTAAAGCAGCTATAAAAAGCGTCAAAACTCTTAGTCAATATCTTTGTACAATTTCTTTAAAAGATAATTTACCTTTTTGGCAATTGTGCAGATATTTACCCATTTTATATTTTAAAAGTTCTAATTGCGCATCAACTATTTCTTGATTTTGTAAAGTATTTATATGATTTAAGTTATTATCGTGACAATTAATACCAAGCAAACCAAGACACTTAACTTTAAGTTTACTTGTATTTTTTTTTTTGTTGATCCATATTGGGAATATTTTACTTTATTTTTTTAAAAAATAAAGATTAAAACAAAGAAAAAATTATAAAGGAAAATAGCTGAAATATTGGACAGGCAAGAAATATCCAATTTAAAATTAGAATCAACAAAATTCATGTTTTTTTGCAGAATTCTAATAATTTTCACAACAAAGATAATTAACAAATTAAAATAAATAATAGTGTCCTCAAATTCTCAAAAGTATATATTTTCAAATAAATAGCTTTAACCTTTATTAAATTACAATTTTAAATTTAACCTATTAAAAAACCACCTGAATTGCAGGTGGTTAATATTAAGCAACAAGGTGTTGAATATTTGAAAGTCTTTTTTTACCGCCGCCAAATAATGAATATAGCGCATATAAAACACCACCAATTAATATTTCTAAATCAGCAATATTAAAAGTTCCTGAATTTTTTGCAAAAGTAAAGTAAAAAACATCTTTAACGTGAGTATTAAACATAAAACGATCAATCATATTTCCAGCTACTCCTCCTAATAATAATCCTAGGAAAAAGGCGGCAATATTATTCATTTTTTTTGAAAATAAAGGTGAGAGCAAAATACTAACATGCAGCACTAAACTAATTCCTTGAATAATAAATTGGTTTCGTGTGGCTAAAAATGTAACGCCACCATGCCACACACTTCTTACCCCAATGAATCCAACGACTTTCCATTCGTCTGGATCAGCAGGTCAGATACTTTCAGCCCATATTCTTTTACCATTATAAGTTTGGACATTTAATTGACCATTAATATATTGTGCATTTTCATCTAAAACAGATCCATGTTCAAAAAGCAAAGTTTTAGTTACTTGGTCTAGTAACCAAAACACTAAAAACGAAGTTAGTAAGACAGCATATAAAGTTAAAATTTTATATTTATTTACCCTTATGTGTCGGATTCAATAATTTGATTTAGTCTTGTAAAGCTTCATGACATTTCTCGCATAAATCATTGCTGATTAAAGATGGATCAAAATGATTTCAACATCTTAAACATTTTAATGATTCAAATTTTTCTACTTTTAATTCTTTTGCATTAGTTAATTTACCAACTCCAAGTAAGGTTTTAAAATCTAATTCTTGGTATTTTATATATTTTTCTAAATCTAAGAAAAGTTCTAATTCATTAGAACGTTTAACATGACCAAGTTTAATTTCATTTTCAATTAAAATATTAACTTGTGATCTTAGTTCAAAGAATTCTTGGTATGAAGCAATTAAATCATAGTTAATTGATTCTTTGTCTATAGCATTTAAACGCTCAAGCATCACAGATTCTTCTTTCGTTTCTTTTGGTAAAAAGCTGTATGCTTCTTCACTAGTAGTAGGCATAATTGGAGCTAAGCTTACAATTAAAAATTCAACTATTTCATACATATTAGCTAAAGTCATTAAACGTTCTTGATCATTAAACTTATGAACGTACAAGATGTCTTTAGTAACTGATAAATAAAAACTTGAAAGTTCGACAATATAATTATTAATCAATTTAATTACATTTAAGAATTTAAATTGATCATAAGCATTTTGGACATTATATTTTAATTCATTTAATTTTTCTTTAATAAATAAATGAATTCCAGTCCTTATAGTATTTTGGTCATATTTGTATCCATTTAAATTACCAAGTAAAAACCTAATGGTATTTCTAATTTTACGGTAAATTTCAGTATTTTGATCTAAGATTGCATCTGAAATTGTTACATCATTAGTATATTCACTGTTAGCAACTCAAAGTCTTAAAATATCTGCTCCCCTTTTTGAAACTACTTCTAATGGTGCAACAGTATTCCCTTTAGATTTAGACATTTTTTCACCTTTAGCATCTAAAGTAAAACCATGCGAAATTAAATTAACATATGGACTAAAACCATTATAAGCTACAGAATTAATTAATGATGAATTAAATCAACCACGGTATTGATCTGATCCTTCTAAGTATACACTATATGGTGGTTTAGAAACCCCGCTATCAATATCAGTAGCAATAGATGAAACACCCGAATCAAACCAAACATCCATAATATCTGTTTCTTTTTTAAATCCTAAATTACGGTATTTTTCTGGCAATAATTCATCAACTGATTTTTCTCACCATACATCAGTTCCATACTTTCCAACTAAATTAATTACATAATCAAAAATTTCAGCATCAATTACTGGATTATCATTTTGATCATAAAAGAAAATCAGTGGCACTCCCCAAGATCTTTGACGTGAAATAGTTCAATCACTTCGGTTTTCAATCATTTTAGCAAGACGTTTTTTAGCTCATGGCGAATGAGTTTTAATGTTATGCTCAATTTCATATAAAATTTTATCTTTAATTTTATCAATTGAAACAAACCATTGTGGTGTTCCTCTAAAGATAATTGGTTTATGTGTTCTTCAATCATGGGGGTATGAATGTTTAAAACGTTTAAAGTTTAATAATTTATCACCTAAAAATTGTGAAATTAATTTATTAGCATCATCATAAAAAAGTCCATCAAATTCAGTATTAGTATTATAAATATATCCTTTATCTGAAATATGCATAATCATATTTAATTGGTATTTTTTGCCAATTGAAAAGTCATCTTCACCAAATAAAGGTGCAATGTGCACAAGTCCAGAACCACTTTCCGTAGTTACATGATGTCCTAATACTACAGGGGCGGAATTATCTAAAATTGGTGTTTGGTAAGAAATTGTGCTAATTTCTTTTCCTAAGAAAGTAGCAACTATTTCAAAAGTTTCTCAACCAATTGTATTAGCAACATTCTCAACTAATTCATGAGCAATTATGTAATATTGATCTTTTACTTTAACCCTAACATATAAAATATTTTCACCTAAAGCAACACCAGCATTAGCAATTAATGTTCATGGGGTTGTAGTTCAAATAATTAAATTATCATTTATTAAAACTTTCTCAAACTTAGATTTAATTACTTTAAAAGCAACAAATATCGAAGGAGAAACAATGTTATGATATTCAACTTCTGATTCAGCAAGTGCGCTTTGCGAACTTGGTGATCAGTAAACTGGTTTTAATGCTTTATAAACTAAGCCATCTAAGGCTAGTTTTTTAAGAACTTTAAGTTGAGTTACTTCATAGTTTTTATCTAAAGTAACATAAGTTTTATCCATATCAGTAAAGATTTGGAGTAAACTAAATTGTTCTTTTTGTCTTTTGATTTGCTCCTTAGCATATTCTGCAGCTCTTTTTCTTAAAGTTAAAACATTAAGATCTTTTTGGGTTATTTTAGCATCAGTTAACATTTTATGTTCAATTGGAAGCCCATGGGTATCTCAACCAAGTACAAAAGGTGAATAAAACCCTCTAATAGTTTTATAGCGTACAATAATATCTTTTAAAATTTTATTTAGAGCATGACCAATATGAATATCACCATTGGCATATGGTGGTCCATCATGTAAAATAAATTTCTCATTATTTTTGTTTTTTAAAATAGCTTTTTGATAAATTTTTGATTCTAATCAAAAAGTTCGGTAACTAGCTTCTTTACTTGCTAAATTAGCCCTCATCTCAAAATTAGTTTGGGGCATATTCAAAGTCTTTTTATAATCCATAAATAACTCCTTTAAGATTAAAATATATAAGATATAGAATTATTTATATTATATAAAATAATTATATTTATTTAAATATTAATCTAAAAAAGTAGATAAAATTTATCACTTAGGTTTAGCAAATATTTAAAAAATATATAGTGAACCCATAAAATTGGACTAAAATTAATTTAAGGATTGGTCCCTATATCCTAAAGGTGTCAGTCCTTTTAATTTTGTAATAATTTATATACTTGTGCATTGCTTTTTCTAAGTCTTCTAAAGTTTTGAACTCTTTTTCATAAGCGTAATTTTCATGATACCAAAAAAATATTTCAATAACACAATTATGATAGTAATTTGCTTGTTGGTTTTCCCAACTTTATATAGTTTTATAATGTTTAATTTATCTTCTAATTTTAATTTGATAATAAAAAACTCATAAGTTTTACCAATTAATTTGGTCCAACTTATGGGGTTGCAATAATTTTTTGACTATTGTTTAGTTTATAGTGTTGTTAATGTGCTTCCACTTAAAAAAGCAATTGCTCCAACGATAAAAATAACCGCTAGAAAAATATGAGCATTATATTTTGCTCTTTGTCAAGCTGGTAAATAAAGTCTTGCATTTTCATATGTTGCATTTTTTCGATTCGGGTTTTTTATCTTGTATTCTTCAAGTTGCTTATTTTTGTATTCTCTAATTTTTCTCCTAGTATAATTATGCATTGCAATACAAATTATTGCAAAAATAATAAAAGCAACAGCTAATAGAATTGCAACAGTAGAATCGATTTTTAAAGTACGCTCACCGCTATAAAAAGGATTTGAATTATTTGATTGGGTAGCTTGTTGATAAAATGTCATATTGGTTATATTATAACATAAAAAACAAGGAAAAACATACCTTATTGGTATGTTTTTATATATTTAAACTTTATAGAACTTTACCAACTAAGGTATTTTGGTCTACTGATGAAACTTCATTATTTAAAATAACGTTTTTCATTTCGCTTTCTGAAAGCGCTACTACAATAACATCAGTTTTGCTAATACCATTAGCTTTAAGAGTATCTAAATCAACAGTTGAAAGTTTATCACCTTGTTTAACTTCTTGATCAACATCAACAAATGATGTAAATCCAAGACCGTCAAGTTTAACTGTATCAACTCCAATGTGGATTAATAAAGATAATTTACCACATTTTGAAATAATTCCAAAGGCATGTTTAGTTGGGTAAGCAACAGTTACTTTACCATTAATTGGTGAATAAATATCAACTTTACCTGTTTCACCAACTTTAATAGCAAATCCATCTCCTAGAAGTTTATCAGAGAAAACTCCATCTTGCACTTGTGCAAGATCAACTAAAGTACCTTTAGCAGGGCTATAAAGTTTTATTTCATTACATCGATCTTCGTTTTTAACTTCAGCTGGAGCTTCTGTTTTTTCAGGTTTAATTAATGAAATTTGAGATTTAATTTTTGAGTTTAACTGTTCAGCAACTGGTCCCATAATTGCTTGTACGTGGTTTGTGCCTTCGACTTTAATTGCAACCGCACCAGCAGCTTTTAATTTTTCTTCTGATACTTTAGATAAATCTTTAATATCATATCTTAATCTTGAAGCACAGTTATTGAAAGCAACAATATTATCTACTCCGCCGTAACCTTCAATAATAGCAGCTACTTGTGGGTCAACTTCAGTTTTAGCATCAACTTTAGATTTATTATCTTTTGCTGCTAAATAATCTTTTTTAGTAAATAATTTAATTGTTTTTCCTCTACCTGGGGTTTCAAGGTTTTGTCATTTAATAAAGAATCAAAATCCAAAGAAGTAAATTGGAAGATATGCTAAACCAATAACAAGTGGTCATCAGAAATTTGTTCCTTTTTGTAATGGAACAACTCCGTATAATACCATATCTAATACTCCACCACTAAATGCCATAGGAATGTGCACACCAGATAAGTTAGCTAATCAGAATGAAATTGCCATCATACCAGCATGGAATCCTCAGAATAATAATGGTGATAAGAATAAGAAGGTAAATTCAATTGGTTCTGTAACCCCTGTCATAAATGAGGTAAGGGCAGCAGGGAATACTGTACCAAGTGCTACTTTACGGTTTTCTTTAGGAGCGGCTACCACCATAGCAGCTGCAGCTGCTGGTAATCCAAACATCATTCCTGAGAATTTACCATCGGCAAATCTACCAATTTTCATTCCGTTATTTTGTAAGAATGTAAATAATGGAACTTTAACCTCTTTACCATTAAGAGTATAGTCAATAAAGTTGCCATATTTAAGAAGTTTTAAAGCAGCAGTTGAATCACCTTGGAAAGCTGATTTATCTGCAGCATAGTCTTTTAAGATTGCGGCAGTGTTAGCACCATTAATAATAACACCATCACCTGCAGCAGCTTTAAGACCGGCTTCAATAGTTGCACCAGCATCTCCACCAACTGATGTATATCATAATGGCGCATAGAATACATGGTGTAATCCAAATGGAATTAATGATCTTTCAATGTAACCAAAGATTAATGAGTCAAATCCATATGAAGTTTGACCAAGAAGAGCACCAAATTTATTTAAAACAACTCCTACTCATGGTCAGAAAATTAAGAAGACAAAAGCAAGAAGTGCCATAGCTGGAATAGTAACTAAAGCAACGAATCTTTTACCTCCAAAGAATGAAATAATTTGTGGTAATTGAATTGTGTGGAATTTATTGTATAAAAATTGTACAAACATACCAACTGCAATACCACCAAATACTGATGTTTGCAATGACGTAAATCCTAATGATTTACCAACAATTTTAACGAGTTCAGCTTTACCTCTACCACCTCCCTCAAATAAAATAACAGCTTCAGTTTCAGTTTTATTGACTGTAATGAAAACTTGTTGAACAGCAACGAATACTAAATAACCAATAATCGTTGCAAAGACAGCAACACCAGCTTCATCTGTAAAAGCAATAACAAAAGCAATTGCAAATAAAAGTGGTAATGCGCTAAAGACTGGGTCACCTAATGCCTGAATAAGATTACCAAATTTAATGGCTCCAGAAGCAGAACTATTACTTGCTATTGCAGCTCCAACACCAAGGAATAATCCAGCAATTGACATAACTGAAATAGGTAACATAAAAGCACCAGAGATTTTAGATAAAACTTGGCGTAAATTACCTTTTTTAGAATTGTCACTTGCTACAGATGACTTTGATTTAAAAAATCCTGTAATTGACATTTTTTCCTTTCATAATTAAAATTTAAAATACTTTAAATACGTATATATATATATATATATATACGAAAAAATTATAGCACACTCAAGATAAAAATAAAAAAATTCATTAAATAATCTTTTAAAACTGAAAAATTTCCACATATTTTCCAGAAAATGTGGAATAGAACAAGTAGATTTTAATTATTTATTATTAAAATTAATTAAGTATATTAAAACACCAAATTATAAAAAGGCAATTCCAAAAATTGGTATCATGAAAAGATACCAATTTTGGTTTTTTTAAAATTTAGTATTCAAGACTAAGTTAATTTAGCTTTAATTAACTCGATAATACTTTTAACTGTTGTTAAAGATATTAATTCTTGATCACTAATTGAAATATTAAATTTCTCTTCTGCTTCCATAATTAATTCAGCTAAATCAAGTGAATCAATTTTTAAATCTTTAATTAAGTCACTCTCAGAGACTTTTTTCTTTGTTAAAATTTCAAACTTAGCAATGAGCATTTGTTCTATATTCATAGTTTAAATTATACATTTAAAAACTAATATCATAACTTTTAGCTTCAATTAAATCATTACCTTTCATAACTTTAAAATAAAGGGTAATGCTACGATTTGAATGGTTAATATTGTAGTCAAAAAAGATCTCACCATCAAATTTATTGACTCTTGATAAAATTGATTTAAATAATCTATTTGCTAATTCTTGATCTAAAATATCTCTTCCACTTTCGTCAAAGCGGCGAATTTGTGATACAAAACTCGGAGTAAGTGATGGAAAAATTGATTCGTATTCTTCTTCGTTATCTTGTCCACCACTAATAAGAGGAGGTTTATTTGGATTATCTTCTTTCTTTTTAGTTAAATTTGTAACAACAAAATATCCAATTGTTCCTGCCAGTATTACTCCAGAAGCAAAGAGTAAAAGTTTAAATTTAAAACTTTTTTTAGTCATTACGTTTCCTACTTAAATAATCAACCACTGATCATTGTGTTTCATAAGTATTAAAAATATTATCAACTTGGTCATTATTAATTTTATACCTATATTCAACATCTAATCGTTTAGTTCCTTCAATAATTCTTGGACGATCATTTAACAAATTGATTTCAAAAGTTGGATTTTCTGTTCCGGGATTGTGAAAAGTTAATTTTGTATTTAAAATATCAAAAGTTAAAGTATATGCAAATTTATCGCTCGAAGTTCTTGGAATTTCTAAAAATCTTCCAATATTAGTTCTAAGACCTTTAGCAATTTCTCCGGTTTGGTGGTTTGTTTCTAAATAATCAATAATTTCAAAAGTACCTTTACCCATTTTGTCAAGTCATTCGCTAGCAAAACGTAAACGAATTGTGTCGTTTTGTTTTAATAGTGAAGGTAAGTGGAAAACAGGCCTTTTAATATCATTAAAAATTTCATCTTCAGGTGGGTAATATTTTTGAATCTCTGACCTAGTAGGATCAGCATAATAAACAAGTGAACCAACATTAGTAATTCGTTTATTTTTTGAAATATCTCCCCACTTAAAAAATAAGTAAAAATAACGGTATCTTCTATCCTCAATTCCTTCGTCAAGTTTAAAAACATGTGCATAAACTTTTTTAATAGGCACGGTTTTTTCTGCGCTAGAAACTATGTACTCAATATCTTCTGGCCGTTCTTTATCAACCCTAATTTGATATCTTCCTTTGATATCACCAGCACCATCATAAAATTCCACAGTTAAATTATCAAGATTTTGGGCTTCTTTTGCGATTTCTTTATTAACTTCAGCTAATTTAATTAAAACTTTAGTGTCATTTTTAAATGAAGCAACAGTTAAATCATTTAGCTTAATTTCATAACGTTTAATCCCGCTATTTTGACTTAAATTTTTAGAGTCGAAATAAATTAGCGGCGCTTTTTCTTTAGTACGGTAAAAAAATTCTAACTCAAAATTTGCTTCATGTTTGTATTGAAACTTTGAATCATATCATGAAATTCTTGTGACAAGGTATTCTGGTATAACATTTTCTACATCTTCTTTTTTGTAGTTTTCTTGCTGATAAGCGTAGTTATAATAAAACAAGATAATAGCTCGCGAATTCTAAAACAGCAGTTTTCTTCTTTTTATAAAATGTAGTTTTTGAAAAATGTTTTAAATACCATTCAGTCATATCTTTAGTCTCGTTATTCAAATAACAATTTTTTAATAATCAAGCTGATTCGCTACTCATGTATGAAAGGATAACTTGAATAAAGTCTTCTTTATTTTTTAATTTCTCTTCAAGAAATTCTAAACCTTCTTCAATATGTCTATCATGTGGAAAGAACCTAAGTTCAAGTTTAGTTCTGATAACTTGCTTTTTAATTAAATCTTTATATTCCAAATATGTAGCAAATAATTCTCTAAGTAATTTACACATTTGGTTGTAAAAATCTTTATCTTCCATTTCTTTCATCATTAGTCTTTTTGCATCTAAAACGTGTTTTTCTAACATCATGGTTACCTCTGTATTTCTCTAATCTAATTTTAAAGAAATTTCGACACAAAAACAAAAAAAGGAAAAAAACCCAATTTTTCCCTAGATATTTTTAAAAGTTAATATGCTTTAGCAAAAACCACGTATCTTCGAGTGGTTCTCTCACACCCAGGGTTAATGCATCTTTTTGGTGCTTTTTTGTCCATTACTTGGTTTTTTAATAAAACACAACGAGTTGAAGCACCAGTTTCTTCTTTAATTTTTTCTTCAATATCATCAGAACAACAAAATGGGGCAACTACGAAGTTTTGGTTAGCAATTTCTTGTTTAAAATCTTCATAGTTATCAACATGCTTAGTTCTTTCTTTGAGTCTTTTTTCAGCTTGAAAGTATAAATTTTCTTGAATTTCATCTAATAATTCAATAGCTCTTTTTTTAGCTAAGTTAATATCAACTAATTCTTTTTCTAAAGTATCCCTTCTAATAAGTTGTACTTGATTGTTTGCTAAGTCCCTTGGACCAACTTCAACTCTTAGTGGTACACCTTGGATTTCACTATTTGAAGCTTTAAAACCAGGATTTTTATTAGTAGAATCTAAATTAACTCTAAATAAACGACTTAAATCAGTAGCTAAAGTTTTAGCTACTTTTGCTACTTTTGGATCTTTATTTGCAAATAATTCTAAAACGTCAATTTGTACTGGAGCAACTTTTGGTGGAATAATAATTCCACGATTATCTCCATGGGTCATAATTAATGCACCAATTAACCTAGTTGTTACTCCTCAAGAAGTTTGGTAAACAAAACTATCGCCATTATCTTTATTTTTAAAACTAATTTTATAAGCCTTAGCAAAATTTTGGGCTAAATAATGACTAGTTCCAGATTGAAGTGCTTTTCCATCTTTCATCATTGCTTCAACAGTATAAGTAGTTAAAGCACCAGCAAATTTCTCTTTATGAGTTTTTTTACCAATAATAGTTGGTATTGCTAAATAATTTTTCATAAATTTAGCATAAAGTTTAATCATAACTCTAACCAAATCTCTTGCTTCAAGGCTTGTTTCATGACATGAATGTCCTTCTTGTCATAAAAACTCTCTTGAACGTAAAAATGGGTTTGTAGTTTTTTCCCAACGAACTACATTTGCCCATTGATTATAAACCAAGGGTAAATCATTATATGAATTAATAGAATTTTTAAATAAATCCGCAAACATTACTTCTGAAGTAGGTCTTATGAATAACTTTTCATTTAACTCCCTATCCCCAACATGAGTTACAGTTGCTAACTCAGGATTAAATCCGTCAATATGCTCTTTTTCTAAATTAAATAAGCTTTCTGGGATTAAAAGCGGTAAGTATACGTTTTGAATTCCTTTCTTTTTAAAAATTTTATTTAAATTTTCTTGGATTAATTCCCAAATACCATAAGAATTGGGTTTGAAAATTAAAGACCCCTTGGTTGGACCATAAGCAATTAAATTACCATTTTTGACTACATCTGTATATCATTTGGCAAAATCTTGCTCCATAGGGGTTATTTTTTTAAGTTCTTTTTGATTTGTCATATACTTTAATTATATAATATATTTAAAAAAATATAAAAAAACACCGCTTTTTAGCGATGATATGGCTGCCCCAGTTAGATTCGAACTAACGCATGTCGGAACCAAAACCCGATGCCTTACCGCTTGGCTATGGGGCAATAATGGTGGGGGGAGAGGGATTCGAACCCCCGAATCCTAAGAAAGTGGGTTACAGCCACCCGCATTTGGCCGCTTTGCTATCCCCCCATAAAAGGTTCAGATATATTATACATATATTTTTTAAAAAGCAAAAATATTTTTTAAAATTTAATTTTGGAGTATAATATATAAGCAAACCCAAAATTAGGAGTATAGTTCAACGGTAGAACAACGGGCTTCAACCCCGTCTGTTGTGGGTTCGAATCCTGCTACTCCTGCCATCTTAAAGCAGTTTAATAAATCAGCTTAAAATTATGCTGATTTATTAAACTGCTTTATTATTTTATTTTAATATATAATTTTAATTATGCACAAAAAATATAAATTTGGTTTTTTAGGCACAGGAGCCTATGGCTCAGCAATTGCTAACGTTTTAACTTCAAACAAAATTGAAGTTATTATGTACGGAATAGATGAGCAAGAAATTTCAGATATTAATCAAGGTTTTAATACGAAATATTTTAAAGATCATAGTTTTAAAAATAAACACTTAATAAAAGCAACAAATAATTTAGAGGAAGTAATAGATAATTGCGAAGCTATTTTATTGGCCGTCCCATCTTTTGCTATTAATGAAGTTTTAGAAAAAATTCTTACTTTAAGACCAAGGTTAAAATTTAATTTAATTAATATTGCTAAAGGTTTCGAGAAAACTACTAAAATGTTTTTTTCTGAATTTATTAAACAAAAAATGAAAAATAATTTAAGTAATCTAGCTACAATTCTCGGTCCTTCCTTTGCCCAAGAACTCTTTTTAGGCTCAAATACTATTGTTAATGTTATTAGTGATTCACAAAAGTATGCAAAATATTTAGCAAGTCAATTTAACAATAAATATTTTAAATTAGTTATTGGCGAAGATTCCTTTGCTTCTGAACTTTTTGCAGCCCTTAAAAATGTTTTAGCAATTGGTGCAGGAATTTTATATACTTTAAATAATTCTCGTAATGCACAAGCTGCTTTTTTAACTACTGGTTTAAAAGAAATTATGGAAATTTATAAACTCATTGCGCGTACAAAGAAATATAAGTCAATCTTTGATTATTCCACATTTGGCGATATATTACTTACCTGTACTTCAGAAAAATCTCGTAATTATAGTTATGGTAAAGCAATTGCATTGCATGGGCTTAATGAAGCTAATAAAATATTTAAAGGAACAATTGAAGGGAAAGAAGCTGCTACAGTTGTTTTAGAAATTATTAATGCTTTTAAAGTTGACTTTGTTGTTTTTAAATTAATTATTGGTATTTTATCTGGTAAATTAAATCCAAAAAATATTAATAAGTTTATTAATTAATTATCAATAATAGTGTAAAATATAAAAATATATATACGTATAATATTTTAATATTTAGAGAAATGGAGTATTAATGTTTAAACATAAATTTAATGCAGACAAAAATGAAGTTCTTGTGACTTTAAAATGAGAACGAAGTGATTTTGAAACTAAATTACAAAAATCACTAGATCTAGCAGTAAAAAATATTAAAGTTCCAGGGTATAGACCTGGAAAAGCACCAAAGGAAAAATTATTACAAAGAGTAGATATTCTGGCAGTGCAAGATCGTTTAATTAAAGATTATGTTAATTCAAAATGAAACGATTTAACTAAATACTTAGACGACAAAAAATTAAAAGTTCTTAACTATATTTTAAATTTATCTCAAGAAGATAATAAAGACGATGAATACATTAACTTAGATGTTCACCTTCCAGTAATTCCATCATTTGACGATGTTGACTTTAGCAAAGTAGATATCAAATTAACATTACCAAAAGTAACTAAGGAAAATGTTAAAGATGATATAAATCACTTTACGAGTCATTTAACTACAAAAACTGAAGTTAAGGAAAAAACCGCTAAAACTCAATTAAGAGATACAGTTGTTTTAGACTTTAAAGGATTTATTGACGATGTTGCCTTTGAAGGTGGAGAGGCAACTCACTATGAATTAGAACTTGGTTCAAATTCGTTTATCGCTGGCTTTGAAGATCAACTTTTAGGTAAAAAAACAGGTTATGAAGGTGAAGTTAATGTTACATTCCCTACAACTTACTTTGTAAAAGAATATGCAGGTAAAGAGGCAATATTTAAAGTTAAAATTCACAAAATCTTAAGACAAAGCACTTTAGCTTTAGATGATTCAGTTTTTGAAAAACTTGGTCATAAAAATGTTAAAAACTTAAAAGATTTTGAAAAACTTACTGAATTAAAATTAAATTTAGAAGGCTTATCATCAGCTTTAACTAAATATGTTGAAGAATTAGCTTTTGAAGCTTATAAACAATCAAAAACTAAATTAAACAAAATTTTCTTTGAAAAAGAAATTACAAAACTTAAAAACGAATTTAACAAAAACTTAGAACAATTCGGAATTAAAAAACGTGAATATATTTCACTATTAAAAACATCTGAAAAAGCTATTGATGATGAAATTAATGCTTCAGCTGAAAAAACAGCCGCAATTAGCTTTTTAAGATCTAAAATGATAGAGAACTTAAAATTTGATCAAAAAGCCGCTAAAGAACAATTTAAAGATAAATTAGCTTACTACTCTCAAGAATCTGAAGCGGAAAACATTTCTGAATTTTTAGTTCACAATATTGAATTACTTAAATTAATTGGTAAAGCAAAAGAATCAAAAGATATTGAAAACTTTATAGCTAAAAAAATCACTAAGTAATAATAAAAAGCTTAATATTAAAATTAAGCTTTTTTAAATATTTTTTTAAAATACACAAAACTATTTGTTAATAGATCTTTAAAGGGCTTTTAAACTACGTTTTAATATTCCAGAAAGCCCATCATAAAAATCAAATAAAAAAACTGGCACTTAAGTCAGATTTTCGCTGGAGGTTGGTGCACTATACAGGGCTTGAACCTGCGACCTTTTGATTACGAGTCAAATGCTCTGCCAACTGAGCTAATAGTGCATAAAAATAAACCATTTAAGGTTATTTATTCAGTCATTAAAATAATGATATGGTACATCATACAGGGCTTGAACCTGCGACCCGCTGGTTAAGAGCCAGCTGCTCTACCAACTGAGCTAATGATGTACTATTATTATAACACTTTCTATAAAAAATAATTAAATAAATTTTGTTATTTATAAACAGTTAAAATAGCTTGTTTTAAATCAACTATGCTACCTTCGATAAAATCATCATATTCCACCTTTACAACATTGCTTTCAGGTAATAAGACAATAATTGCATCAGTGATTAAGTTTAAAGCTCTAAGTTTATTTAAATCCATCTTAACTAAAGCATCCCCTTCCCTGACTTCCCTGCCTTCTTCAATTAAAGGTTCAAAAGCTTCAGGGCATTTTAAAGTATCAATACCTAATGAAACTAAGACTTTAATTCCATCACTTGTTTTAATTACATATGAATTAAATGAAGGGAAAACAAGATCTAAAACACCACTTGCGGGTGATTTAATAATAATAGTTTGAGAAGAAGAACTAAATTCAATTACAAACCCAGGACCAAGATTACTATAATCATAAGTTTGTTTAGAAACTTTATCTAATAATTTAATTTTACCAGCAAAAACTGGATAAATTTGTTGCTGTATTGTTTGTTGCTTCTTTTTAAATAAATTATTTAATATACGCATTAATACTCCTTGATGTAATACTTTAAAACTATTTTACTGGTTTTTCTTAATAAATTAAGTAAATAAATAAAAATTCAAACCTTAAAGGTTTGAATCGGACATAACTGAAATGGAGCGGGTGAAGGGAATCGAACCCTCATAGTCAGCTTGGAAGGCTGAAGTTCTGCCATTAAACTACACCCGCATTACTTAATTGCTATAATATTATAGCATAAAATTTTTATAACATAATTATTTTTTAAAATATTTTGGTGGCCCCGGCAGGAATCGAACCAGCGACACACAGAGCTTCAATCTGTTGCTCTACCAACTGAGCTACAGGGCCGAAAATGGCGGTCCAGACGGGGATCGAACCCGCGTTCTCCTCCGTGACAGGGAGGCGTATTAACCACTTTACCACTGGACCATTGGTTGCGGAGACAGGACTTGAACCTATGACCTTCGGGTTATGAGCCCGACGAGCTACCAAACTGCTCTACTCCGCGATATGAAAAGATTTATTAAATAATAATGGCGGGTGATGAGGGATTTGAACCCCCGCGGGCCGTGAAGCCCCTGCTAGTTTTCAAGACTAGTCCCTTCAGCCAGACTTGGGTAATCACCCATTATTTTTGGTGGACCTAACAGGATTCGAACCTGTAACCGACCGGTTATGAGCCGGTTGCTCTAACCGTTGAGCTATAGGTCCAAAATAAATTAGATTGGTAGCACCGAAGAGAGTTGAACTCTTGACCTTCCGGGTATGAACCGGATGCTCTAACCAACTGAGCTACAGTGCCATATATATGGTGGAGAGTATGGGATTCGAACCCACCACCTCCTGCGTGCAAGGCAGGCGCTCTAGCCAAATGAGCTAACCCCCCATAAAATGGTGAAGAAGACAGGATTTGAACCTGCGACCACTACAGCCCAAATGTAGTGCTCTACCAAGCTGAGCTACTTCTCCATAACTTTAGGCTATATTATTATACAGTACTTTTTTAAAAAACAAAAAATTATTTTTTATTATTTCCCTGCTGCCTATATATAATACCACAACTTTGCAAAAACATAAATATTTTTTTAAAATATTTTAAAATACAAAAGATAACAAAAAATATTCAGGTGACCTGAATATTTAAATATGAATAAAATTATTATTAAAGCATAACTAATAATTAAACAAGTTCAATGATTGCCATACGTGTGCTATCACCTTGACGTCTTGGTAATCTAATAATTCTAGTGTATCCACCGTTACGATCTTTGTATTTCGGTGCAATTGTGTCAAATAAATATTTTAAAAGTTCTTTTTCTTCACCTTTGGTGTTAACTGTTAGTTTACGTAAGTATCCAGCTACCATACGACGGTTAGCTAAAGTAGGGTTTTTTGCTTTTTGAATCATTCTTTCTGCATGTCTTCTTACTTCTTTTGCTCTAGTTAAAGTTGTAGTAATAGACCCATTTGCATAAAGTTCACTTACTAGTGAACGCATTACACCAGTTCTTCATTTCGTATCACGTGAATAAATTTGTGTTGGATTTGCCATATTATTTTTCTTCTTCTCCTTGTGCTAATTCATAACCATGTTCTCTAAGTTTCTCAACAATCTCATCAATTGACTTACGACCTAAGTTTTTTGTTACTTCAAGTTGTTCAAGAGTAAGTTCTGCAACTTGACTAATTTTACGTTTTCCAATTTTCCTAAGGGCATTAAGCGAACGAACAGACAATCCTAAAAGTGAAATATCTAAATCGTCGTCAATTGGTTGGACTTCTTCTTTTTTTTCTTCTTCAAAAATCTTAACTTCTTGCATATTGTCAACATCCCCAATTACTTGGAACATTCCAATTAAGATTTTTGATGCTTGCCTAATGGCTTCTTTAGCAGAAACACTTCCATCAGTTTGTAATGAAAATTCTAATTCTTCTTCTATTTTAGCTGAAGAAGTATTTAAATCTGTAGTTTCATATTTAGCTTTTTTAATTGGCGAAAAGTCTGAATCAACTGCGATGAATTCAGCTTGATTTTTGCTTGCAATATCTGAAAGATCGCTAAGTTTTATAAGTATCTCTGGATCATTGATAAAGTCTTTATTTTCACTAAATGGAATAAAGCCTCGTCCAACTCTTAAGTACATTTCGATTCTTAAAACATTTTCTTTAACTGTTTCGGCAATAAAAATGTTTTCATCAACTACATTTACTCCAGGAGTTTCAACTTCAATTAATTTTGAAGTTACTTTTCCTACATCGCTTACACGTAATTTTACTTTAATAATTTCATCGGCAGCAACAAATTGAGGGTCGTAAGTGAAACGTACTTGCCTTAAGTTCATGATGATTGATGGAACGTCTTGAATTACTCCATTAATTGCTCCAAATTCATGTTGAACTCCAGAGATTTTAACACAAAATGGTGCTAAAGCAGTAATATTGGATAATAATACTCTTCTTAAAGCTACTCCTAATGTGTTTCCAAAACCTCTTTCAAGTCCTGATAAAGTAAAGGTTACTTCATCTTGACGAGCTTCTTTATATTCAAGTTTTTCTCTATATAAGAGTGGTTGAAAAGTTTTAATGTCAGTCATAAATATTCCTTAACTAGTTATAAATTATTTTCTAGCACGTTCACGTTTTAAAATACGTTTTGGTGGGCGTGTCCCATTATGAGGAATAGGTGTAACATCTTTTATTTCAGTAACTGTAATCCCTGATACTTCGATTTGTTTTTTAGCTGCATCTTTACCTGCGCCTAAACCTTTTAGTTCAACTTTAACTGACTTAATTCCGTGTTCTTTAGCTGCTTCAGCTGCTGCTGCTGCTGCTAATCCTGCTGCATATGGAGTTTTTTTCTTAGTTCCTTTATAACCAATAGCTCCTGATGAACTTCAAGCAATAACATTACCTTTTTCATCTGCAAAGGTAACAATTGTATTTTGGTTAGTCGAGTGTATGTGAGCTACACCACTAACAATATTTTTCTTTTTAGTTTTGCGAGCCATAATTATTTACCTTTCTTTCCTGCAACAGTTTTTCTAGGACCTTTACGTGTACGAGCATTCTTTTGAGTTGATTGCCCACGTACTGGCAGACCTTTACGGTGTCTAATTCCACGATAACATTTAATTTCCATTAAACGTTTAATATTTAAAGTTGTTTCTCTACGTAAATCACCTTCGGTTAAGTAAGCTTTTGCTTCTTCACGAATTCTTGATAATTCTTCTTCAGATAAATCTTGAACCCTTGAATTTTCGTTAATCTTTGCTTTTTTGCAAATTTCTTGTGCTAATGATTTTCCAATTCCATAAATGTAAGTTAATGAAATAACAATACGTTTATTATTAGGAATTTCAACATTTAGAATTCTAGCCATATTTTACTCCCTTCTTAACCTTGTCTTTGTTTGTGTTTAGGTTGTACACAAATTACACGGTTGACACCTTTTCTTTTGATCATTTTACAGTCTTTGCACATTTTTTTTACACTTGCTCTAACTTTCATAGTTACTCCTTATATTATTTGTGTCTGTAGACAATGCGTCCTTGTGTCAGATCATAAGGACTAAGTTCTACATCAACTGTGTCACCAGGTAAAATACGAATGTGATGTACACGCATTTTACCAGAAATATGAGCTTTAATAATTGCACCGTTATCTTCTAATTCAACAGTATATAAATCCATTGTATGAGCTTCTTTAACGATGGCTTTAAATTTTATTGCATCTTTTCCCAAATTAAATTCCTTTCGTAAGAACAATTCCTTTGCCATCTTTAATTAAAACAGTATGTTCATAGTGAGCGGTATTTTTATTATCCTTGCTTACTACAGTTCAGCCATCTTTAAGAATCTTAATTCCTTGACTTTGTGTAATCATTGGCTCAATACAAATTACCATTCCATCACGCAGTAATGGACCAGTTCCTTTTTTTCCATCATTTGGAACGTAAGGATCTTCGTGTAATTCTAAACCAATGCCATGGCCTGAAAATTCATCTGGTGTATATAAATTGTTCTTTTTAATATATTGACCAATAGCATATGAGATATCACCAATTCGTGCTCCTTTTTTAATAGCATTTAATCCAACTTTAAATGCTCCTTTAGCTACGTTAATTAGTTTTAAGTCATTTTCAGTTACTTTTCCAATTGGTTTAGTAAAAGCACTATCACTATTATAACCTTCTCATATACATCCTAAATCAACACTAATTAAATCACCATCTTTAACCTTATAATTTGATGGGATTCCATGGATCAATTCTTGATTAACAGATATACATGCTGTTGCTGGGAAGTCATATAAACCTAGAAATGCTGGCTTTGCTCCCCGCTTTATAATTTCTTTAAAAGCTAATTGATCGATTTCTTTTAAAGAAACCCCTGGTCTTATAAAGTCTCAAACTACTTGTTTGACTTCTGCCAAGATTTGACAACTTTTAGTAATTTTCTCGATTTGTTCTTTAGTTTTAATTGTAATTGCCATATTGTCTCCAAAATAAAATTTAATATAAAAAAGATACTTTACTAAAAGTACCTTTATTTTACCATAAAATTAAATTTTTTCTAAAACTTTTTCTGAAACTTCTTTTGGGCTGTCTACGGCATCTATCGAAATGAAATTGGCTTGAGTTTCATAAAAATCAAGTAGTGGTTTAGTTTGCTCTTGATATACTTTTAACCTCGTAGCAATTTTTTGCTCACTATCATCCTCACGGGTAAAAAGTTCGTTCTGATCTAAGTCACAAATTCCAGGAGTTTTTGGTGGTTGGAATTTAACGTGGTAACTTGTGCCACAAAGTTTACATAACCTACGACCACTTAAACGCTCAATAATTACTTCGTTAGGCACATTTAGTTTAATAATCTTAAACGTAAAACCAGTTTGGTTTTTTAAAAATTCAGCTTGTTCTTTAGTACGAGGATAACCATCTAAAATAAAGTATTTTCCTTGGTTTTTTAGGTTATTAATTGCATTAAGCACAATATTATTAGTTACTTCATCTGGCACGTAACCACCAGAATTAACATAATACTCAACTTGTTTTCCAAGCTCAGTTTGATTTTTAATTTCATTGCGGAATATATTCCCGGTTGATAAATGAACTAAATTAGTTTCTTGTGAAATGATACCAGCAACTGTTCCTTTGCCAGCTCCAGGAGCGCCCATAAAAATTAAGTTTGTTTTTATCATAAAAGTCCTTCGTTTTTATTAATACTATCTTCATCAGAATTAGCTAATTCTAAGTTTTTGTATGTTTGATGCTTAGCTAATGATAATTTATTTGATTTATTTCTTGCTTTTAGTTGACTAACTGTTTCAAGAGCTGTAGATACTAAAATCATTAAACTTGTACCACCAAAAGCAATACTTGTAGGTAGCAAGCCCGTCATTGTTTGCACAAATTGCATGCTTGCTAAAATCACTAAATAAAATGATGAAAATACACTTAATCTAAATACTACTGCAATTAAGTAATCTTGAGTATCTTCTCCAGGTCTAAGTCCTGGAATGTAAGTTGAATTCTTAGTGAAATCTTCTGCAACTTTATCAACTCTAGATTGTTGGATCCCCATAACCAGTGAAAATAAAAATACAATTGAAACTAATAAACCAAAACCTAAAGGTGAAGTAAATTGCATGTTAATGTTAATTCATTGTTTTGCTGCATTTGTCTCAGGTAAAATGTTTGCAATCATTGATGGAAATGATAAAACCATCATTGCAAATATGATTGGCATAATTCCACCTGGATTTAATTTAATTGGTAATTTACCAATTTCTTTTTTATTTTTTGATCTTCCAGCCCCAACTTGTTGAATTGGAATATGTCTTTCTGCCACATAAACAATTGCAATGATTAAAAGTACAAACAAATAACTAGAAATATAGGCAATAAAAGCTAAAATGTCTACAACGATACTTTGACTCTTTAAATCACCAATATAGTATACAAAAGCAGATTGAAATTGAAATGGCAACCTTGCTGCAATCCCAGTAAAAATAATTAATGAAGTACCATTACCAATTCCTTTATTAGTTATTTGTTCAGAAATAAATAAAGCAAATAATGAAGCAGCTGTTAAAATCATTGGTACAAGGAAGTAAACTATTGTTGCTTCAGAAAAAATGTTAGTTCCAGTAATTTGAATAAAACTAGAACGAGCACTTCCTGTTGACAAAGAACGAGTTAAAAATACTGCTTGCGGGTAAGCAATAACTAAAGTAATAAAACGAGTCATAATATTAATTTTACGGCGTCCCTGTGGTCCTGATTGACTCATTTTATGAATTGGTGGTACTAATTTAGATTGCAAGACCATCATAATCAGTGAAGCATTAATAAAGGGGCTAATTCCTAAAGCAAACATTGAAAACTGGCGCAATCCTCCACCACCAATTAAATTTAGTGTATTTAAAAATGAATTATCACTAATTTGATTAGTATTTGAAAGTTTGATAAATGGTGCAGTTATAGTTGTTCCAGTTATAAAAATTATTAATAAGAAAAATGTAAAAATAGCTTTTTTTCAAAGTTCTCTACGTGATCAAAAGTCTTTTCATTTTGTATTAAATTTATAGAATAATTTCGATACTGCAAGCGTTAAATTTTGCAATTTGACTCCTATCTATTAAAAATATATTATATTATATAAAAAAAATAGATTAATCAAATATTAAAATTTAAAAACATATTATCTTAGTACTCTAATTTCTAAATTAATGCTTAAATTAGTTATTTCTATTTAAAATAATTCTTGTAATCTTTCGAGTAAACTCATAAAATTTTATCACTAAACTCTAGAAAAAAACATACAAATAACTCTATTTATAACATGTCCATTATAAGAAATTTAATTATGATGAAATTTATCTTTTTTATAAAGAAAATTAAATAAGAAAGTATTTTGTCAATAATTCTATTTAATTCATCAATAAAATATCTTTATCTAGTATTGGTCATAAATATAAATATGTAAGTGGTTTCTAAATTTAAAAAACTTTCTTAAAAACTTTAAATTTAGGCAAAAAACCTATTAATATACTTAATTCCTAGGTAATAAATACTTTTAAAATAAAATTAGTTAAAAAAGTAAGTTTAAATTTGGTAAAATATAAAAAATTGTTAAATTTTCAAACTAAAAAATAGCAACATTTTTTTGGTTGCTATGTTAATTAACCTTCTTTTAATTTTTATTTGAATGTAAAATACTATGTAACTCTTTTATTTCTTGATAATCATATATACCATGATAATCTACAAAGGTAACTGATTTATTTTTAGGCACTAAAAATACTTTTCAATTAATAGGGTAAAATATCGCAGATCTTCAGTTTTCACCTTCTTTAAGGTAAAGATAATTTATTGTATAAATTTTAAAACTATCATCAGTTTCTAAATTTAATATATTAGTACTATAATTATCAGCTTCAAGTATATAAATATTATTTGTTTTTAAAACTTCATTAACATCTTTATCGATAAGATAAAGATGTTCAAAAAGTTTCTTTATTTCATTATCATTAAGATAATTAGCATAATTTGGGCGTTTTTTAAAATTATTAATAATTAAATTATTAAAATCATCAAGTGTATTAATTTGAATAAAATTACTATTTTCCATGTATTGAGTTTTAGAGAAAAAATCATAATTTAGTCAACTTATATTGTCTTTGCTATACATATTAGGTCATGATTTTCTCCAAGAAGTTGGAGCAAAATAAGAAGATTTAACATACTCTGCTTCTTTATTTCTGAAATCCAATGCTATACTCTTTCTTTTATCTTTTTCTTGTGGACTGAACATATTACTATCATATATATCTTTGCCATTTTTATCTTTTATCGATACATTTCATATTACTATTTCGGCAACACTATAATTTGTCTCTTTTCCCTTTATTTCTTCAAAAGGTAGAACAAAACCTTTATAGACTTCAAAACTTTTATTTTTTTCAAAGTTTGCTATGTTATAAAATAAATCTGTTTCTTGTATGCGAACGTGATTCTTCATTAAGATATCAGAAATATCTTTTCCCCTAAGGAAAAATTTCTCAAAAAGCTCCTTAATTTGCTCATCGCTAAAATTTGTTGCATATTTAGATTGAGTTTTAAAATTATTAATTACTAAATCATTAAAATCATCAAGGGTTTTTATAATTAAAAATTTATTATCTTGCTGTTTAATAGTTGAAATAAAACCAGAATTTAAGGTAGATTCAGTTCTATAAACTCGAATATTGCCAGGAAGAAAAGTATTTTCACCAATATCTGGAAGGAAATATTTTGCTTTTTTATCATTCTTATTAAATTTTATTATTGATTGAATAATTTCCTCTTTATCTTTTGCTTGTATTTCCTTAATATTATCAGTAATTTTATAGTGAAAATAATATTCTTCTTGCACTGATTCTTTAATTATATTGCATGAAATACTTACAAAAGGAATTAAAGAAGTAAAACTTAATAGTAATTTCTTAGTTATTTTCATCTCTTACCACATGAGTTGCTGCAATTAAATCATTAACAGAATTTGTCGATTTATCAACACTATTTTTATAAACTCTATATCTGTAAATTCCTCTGTTTGCTGTTTTATAACTAAATAATTTATCATTACTGTTTTGCACTCTCAAATTAACAACAAGTTCTCATCTACCATAGTCATTTAATCTTTCCAAACGTAGATTATAGTGACTAAATCACCTATTATATTGTAATTCTTTAGCTGTTTGTTGATTTAATTGTCATTCATTATTATGTGTTGCATCCCAAATCTTACCCTCTCGTTCGACCCTAGCTAGTTCAGCTTCGTGTTCTGCTTGTTTTCTAGATCAAGAAAAGAAATTTAGGAAAGAATTTCATCAGTTGTTTTTTGGTGTATATTTTGGCCTTGATTCTTTTGTTTTTAAAAGCCCTGCATTAAACATTCATGAAGCAGCAAATTGGATCTCTTGTCCTGCTTCTAGCGTTATTGAGTCACTGGATAAAACAAAGTCTCTTTGACTAGAAGGGCTTACACTTACAATTTTATAATTATTTGCGGCTTGTTTCATGCCTTCAAAATCAACAGTTCCAGCCCCAAATTTACGTTCATAACCACTATTTTTATAGTAAGTATTACGTACCTTTGGCCTAATAGCTGATGCTGATAAAACAGATTTTATGATAGGAACCCTATGTTCACTATTAGCAATAGTAGGTTTTATTTTTAATAAATTAGATATTATGCCAGCAACAAATGGGGCTGCATAACTTGTCCCAGTCCCAATTTCATTTTTATTATATGCTATTTCATAAAATGTAGATGGTGCAGTAACTAGAGGTTTTGCAAAATCTTTGTATTCATTAAGTAATTTATAATTTGAATATGATGCAACACCGCTACTTCTAATATTTTCTTTTGTAGCATCCTCACTTGATGCAGCAACAACAACTGAATTAAGAGATAATTGAATATCTCCAATATGATTGTGTTTACCTGGTTTTTTTGATTCATTTCCAGCTGCTATTACATGGATAACACCATATTTTCTAGCTAAAAAGTCTAAAAAGTAAGCTTGTTCTGTATATTTTATTTGTCCAAATGTATAGCTGTGATTTATAATTTTTACTTCATCTTCTTTTACCATTTTTTCGAGATATTTATTCCATTCTCCATCTGTTGAAACAGTAGAAAGATAGACATTAGAAGTTTTATCAACTCCATGCTTGCTTCCAACTATAAGAGAAACAGTCGTAGAGTGATGTTCTGGCCCTTCACGCTTCTCTCTAGATTCTGATTCTTGTAAATTTATACCTTTTTCAAAAAAGGTAACGTAATTATGATCAAAATTTGCATGATATAATTCAATAATACCTATTTTACTTCCTTTTCCTTCTAGTGTTTCGTAACTTTCTCCATTAACCATTGCTAAACTTCTTCTCACAGAATCAGCAAATCGGTTAATATTTACTTTGTTATTTACATATTTTCTCATATAAACTTTTTGGTCGGGAGTTGGATTATATATTCATTCTAAAAAAGAGTCTGTTACCCTGTGTGATGTATATTCGTTTTTATAAATAATAAATCTAACTACTTCTTCCCAATTTTTTATTTTATTTGTAAAAGATTCTCTCTCCTTTTCATTTTCAAAATAAAATCAAACTGCTGGTATTGATGTACTTGAAATATATGATAAATATTTAAAATTATTATTAATTATTTTTTTAATAAATTGTTGGTTAAAATTACTAATAATTCTCTCATCATCTCTTTCAATTCCGGGGTTAAGTAATAATTTTAATTCGTATTTATTATCGATATATTCTGGTATAAAACTATCTTGATGTAAGTTTAAATGAGATATTGATTTTTATTCTCTTACTTCAAATTTATGGTCATTTAAGTAGTTATATCAGTGTAAATTTTTAGTTTTAGGAGTTGTGCTAAAAGTATTTATCGATAAAATAGAGATAAAAGCAAAAATACTACTAAAAAATTTAAAAATTGTTTTTTTCATCGCTCTCCTTAATTTTATTTTAGCAAAGTTTTGTGTAAAATTATATGTCTTGCTACTCTTAGATTTAATTAATATAGAGATATTATAGCAAAAAATAATGCACAAAAATATTTAGAAAATATTACAAAATTTCTTCTCTTATATATTATAAAATTAAAATTTTTATTAAACTTATAAGATAAATTGCCTATTTTTAAGTGATAATCTAACACATATTTTGGTATTAATTTTTGATTATTTTTCTTCCTTCTTGCTCAAATTTGTTTATTAAATTGGTTGTAAATATCCTTGTGATAATATTTATTTTTACCAATTCTTTTTGTTTTTTCATTATGATAATAAGTAAAACTTTTATCAGTATATACTCCAAATTTATATTCAAAAACATCACCATTTATTATTATTTTTCTCCTTTTTATTTTCTTTACTTTTCAGTTCTTAAATTCATTTTTTTCTAATCTAATTTTAGATCTAAAAATATATTCTTCATCATTTCAATTTTTAATCATTTTTTGATTATCTATTTCAACTCAATTTTCAAATTTGCTCATATAAAAATTTTATAAAAAAGCACCCTTTGGTGCTAAGTTCTACCTTGTAAAAGTCTTTACCTTTTCTTGCTGATATTCCAAAATATCTTCATACCGTTCTTCGAAAACTTTTTTTAAAGTTCTCTATTTTATTTGTATTTTGAGAGTTTCTAGTAAATAAAATTTCATAAGCTAAATCTTCATCCTTTTTTTCTTTAAAAATTCATTTTTCTTTTAAAGCTGAATCTACTTTTTCTTTTGTGCTATAAATATTTTTAGCTTCTAATTTGTTTTTATCTTCTGATTGAATCACTTCTATAAAGCTCATATTTAAATTATTTTTTATATTTTCGTTCACTTTATTTACTATTTTTTTAATATCTTCTTGAGAAAAGCTATTTGATGATAAATATATAGTTTTATTTTTATTAAAATTATTAAAATCTGCATCACTAATTTTAAAAATTGAAGTTGTATCAATAAATTTTTGAACTTGATTATTATATTTATTCATTGTAACTAAAACATGATTATCATTTAACTCTCATGTTTGACCCCAATAATCCAATTTATCAAGCATTGATAAATAATATTTTTCATTATCTGAATTACACAAAATTAAAGCTTCATGTTCCATTTTTTCTTCAAACTCATTAAATATAATAGAATTTTCTTTCAATTTCTCTCTTAAATAATATACATAATATTGGAATTCATCTCTTACGGCATTCTTTATATTTTTAACTTCATCTTTAAAATCTTCATCAGTATTCCTGTTTTGAATAACGTCATCTATGAATTTTTTATATCTAAGGTTATTCTTAACATTTTTATTTAATCTTCTAAATTCATCGATTAAAAGATTTTCATCAGAATATATCATATAGGATTTAAATTTTTTATCATCATCTTTAAAAACTAAACTAACAGAGACTTTAGGAGGTTCTTGAGATAAATTTTCATATAATCCATTATAAATTTTTGTTATATCTTCGTGGCTTAAATGAGATTAATTTAAATAAAGAACATTTTTTTCATCAAAAACCTTATCAAAATCTTCTTCACTAATTTTAAAAATTTGAGTTATGTCAACATAACTGTCTTTTCAAGGCAACCTTTTTTGTGTTTTTTATTAATATTTCATTATTAATTGGGTTTCTAAAAAATCCATCTCTATCATAAACACCTCTTGTTTTAAGATAATATAAATTCCCTAAATCATCAACGAAAATGATTGTTGGATGAAAATCAATTTCATTTACAAATCTATCAAAAATAATTGATTTTCCAGTTTTAATCATTTTTCTATTTAAGTCATCCCTATCTCAGACCATATTACTCCTTAATTATAAATTCTATTTATAATTAAATTATAAGGTTTTTGTAGAATATTAAAAGAAATTAATTATGTGTTTTATTGTTGAATAACTATTTTTTAACTTTTAAAACTTTAATTTTGGTAGTAAATATTTTTTTATTTTTGTTATATTTAAGTACAACTTGTTATAAAAAAGACAGCAGAAAACAAAAAACTCCCGTTGGGAGTTATGCTATTTCAAAACTGAATAGTAAACTTTAATTTATTAAAATGTCTTGAATACATTTAACTTTTAAACCTATCAATTTATTAGTAATGGTCAGCTGAATGTATTACTACACTTACACTTCCATCCTATCAACCTCGTAGTCTACAAGGAATTTCAAGGGAATACTTATCTTTGAGGAGGCTTCCCACTTAGATGCTTTCAGCGGTTATCCCTTCCGTACTTAGCTACCCAGCTATGCTCCTGGCGGAACAACTGGAACACCAGCGGTACGTCCACTCCGGTCCTCTCGTACTAAGAGCAGCTCTCATCAATATTCCAACGCCCACATCAGATAGGGACCGAACTGTCTCACGACGTTCTGAACCCAGCTCGCGTACCGCTTTAATTGGCGAACAGCCAAACCCTTGGAACCGACTCCAGCTCCAGGATGCGATGAGCCGACATCGAGGTGCCAAACCTTGCCGTCGATGTGATCTCTTGGGCAAGATAAGCCTGTTATCCCCAGGGTAACTTTTATCCGTTGAGCGACTGCCGTTCCATGACGTACAGCCGGATCACTAAGTCCTGCTTTCGCACCTGCTCGACTTGTAGGTCTCGCAGTCAAGCACACTTCTACCTTTGCGCTCTACATACGGTTTCTGACCGTATTGAGTGTACCTTTGAACGCCTCCGTTACCTTTTAGGAGGCGACCGCCCCAGTCAAACTACCCACCACGCACTGTCTCCCCGCCGGATAACGGCGGCAGGTTAGAAACTCAACATACCAAGGGTGGTATTTCAAGGTTGACTCCTTCAAGGCTAGCGCCTTGATCTCACTGTCTCCCACCTATCCTACACATGTTAGGCCAAGTTCCAATACGAAGTTGTAGTAAAGCTCCATGGGGTCTTTTCGTCTTGATGCGGGTACCCAGCGTTTTCACTGGGACCATAATTTCACCGAGTCCAATGTTGAGACAGTTGAGAGATCATTGCGCCTTTCGTGCAGGTCAGTATTTAGCCGACAAGGAATTTCGCTACCTTAGGACCGTTATAGTTACGGCCGCCGTTCACCCGGGCTTCATTTCAACGCTTCGCTAAAGCTAACGCATCCACTTAACCTTCGGGCACTGGGCAGGCTTCACCCCCTATACATCACCTTGCGGTTTAGCAGAGAGCTGTGTTTTTGATAAACAGTTGCCCCTCACAATTTACTGTGGCCAACTTGTTACAGTTGGCACCCCTTTTCGCGAACTTACGGGGTTAATTTGCAGAGTTCCTTAACATTGGTTTTCTCGCTCGCCTTAGAATACTCATCTTGGGAACGTGTGTCCGTTCTCGGTACAGGTACCCTGTTATTTAAACGTTTAGAAGCTTTTCTTGGAAGTATGAAATCACACAATTGAGTCCTAAGACCTATGCATCATAGCTCCCGGTATTAGAATACGCATTTAACTATATTCACCAGTTACTATTTACCCCTAAATCCATTAATAGGTAGTGTTATCCTTCTCCGTTACTCCATCACTATAACAAGGTAGTACAGGAATATTAACCTGTTGTCCATCAGATACGCTTTTCAGCCTCTCCTTAGGTCCTGACTAACCCTGGGTGGACGAACCTTCCCCAGGAAACCTTTCCCAATAGGCGTCGTAGATTCTCACTACGAATCGTTACTCATACCGGCATTCTCACTTCTTAACGCTCCACCAGTCCTCACGGTCTGACTTCTCCGCATTAAGAACGCTCCTCTAACGTACTTTTGTACCCGTGGCTTCGGTATTATGTTTTACTCCCGTTACATTATTGGCGCAAGATCTCTTGACTAGTGAGCTATTACGCACTCTTTAAAGGGTGGCTGCTTCTAAGCCAACCTCCTAGTTGTTTATGAAATCTCACAACCTTTCTGACTTAACATAATTTTGGGACCTTAGCCGACGATCTGGGTTGTTGCCCTCGCGAGCCGGGACGTTAGCACCCCGGTTCCGACTGCATGATAATACACAATGGTATTCGGAGTTTGATTATAGTCAGTACCGCTAGGCGCGGCCATTCCATATTCAGTGCTCTACCACCAAAGTTTAACATCACACGCTAGCCCTAAAGCTATTTCGAGGAGAACCAGCTATCTCCAAGTTCGATTGGAATTTCTCCGCTATTCACAAGTCATCCGGGCACTTTTCAGCGTACTACGGTTCGGCCCTCCACTTGGTATTACCCAAGCTTCAGCCTGCTCATGAATAGATCACCTGGTTTCGGGTATATATCAACATACTAAACGCCCTATTAAGACTCGATTTCTCTACGGCTCCGCTTTTTTCTGCTTAACCTTGCATGTTAACATAACTCGCCGGTCCATACTGCAAGATGTACGCCATCAGCCATTAACGGCCTCTGACTAATTGTAAGTAAGTGGTTTCAGATTCTATTTCACTCCCCTCCCGGGGTTCTTTTCACCTTTCCCTCACGGTACTAGTTCACTATCGGTGTCTGATTAGTATTTAGCCTTACCAGATGGTCCTGGCGGATTCAGACAGGGTTTCACGTGCCCCGCCCTACTCAGGATACTATCAAAAGTTTTTGTTATTTCGCATACGGGAGTCTCACCCTCTATGCTATAGTTTCCCAACTATTTCTGCTATAACAAAAATTTGTGACTTTATGTAGATAGTCCTACAACCCCACCCGAAGGTGGTTTGGGCTCTTCCAAGTTCGCTCGCCGCTACTAATGGAATCATTATTTATTTTCTTTTCCTGTTGCTACTAAGATGTTTCAGTTCACAACGTGTCTCGCATTCAAGACTATTTTATTCATCTTGAAGCAGTTAGACATTACTCTAACTAGGTTCCCCCATTCGGAAATCCCCGTATCGTAGCTCATATCCAGCTCCACGAGGCTTATCGCAGGTAATCACGTCCTTCATCGACTTCCAGACCCAAGGCATCCACCACTCACTCTTACTTATTTAAAAGTTCAATATTTACCTATTGTTGTTGATGTATTCAAAGACATTTTAATAAATTATTTTTAAAATAATTACTCGGTAATCACAAAACAAATTGACTAATTTATTTTATTGATGTCGTTGTTATATTAATTTATCTTTACTATTCAGTTTTCAAAGAACATTGAGAGAAGTTCTCTCAAAACTAGATATACTTGTTGGGTTATCTCAACCATGACATTAAATAAGAAATGATAACCTTATGTAATAATTGGTAATTGTTACTAAAGTAAATTGTAACTTAATGTACTCCGTAGAAAGGAGGTAATCCATCCCCACGTTCTCGTAGGGATACCTTGTTACGACTTCACCCCAGTCACCGGCCCTGCCTTAGGCAGTTGTCTCCGTAGTTAACAAAACCGACTTCGGGCATTACCAGCTCCCATGGTGTGACGGGCGGTGTGTACAAGACCCGAGAACGTATTCACCGTAGCGTAGCTGATCTACGATTACTAGCGATTCCGACTTCATGTAGTCGAGTTGCAGACTACAATCCGAACTGAGAATAGTTTTTTGAGATTTGCTTGATGTCACCATGTTGCTTCTCTTTGTACTATCCATTGTAGCACGTGTGTTGCCCCACTCGTAAGAGGCATGATGATTTGACGTCGTCCCCACCTTCCTCCCAATTACTCGGGCAGTCTCCCTAAAAAATTAACTAAGGACAAGGGTTGCGCTCGTTGCAGGACTTAACCGAACATCTCACGACACGAGCTGACGACAACCATGCACCATCTGTCATTCTGTTAACCTCTGCTATATCTCTATAGCTTTGCAGAAGATGTCAAGAGTGGGTAAGGTTCTACGCGTATCTTCAAATTAAACCACATGCTCCACCGCTTGTGCGGATCCCCGTCAATTCCTTTAAGTTTCACTCTTGCGAGCATACTACTCAGGCGGATGATTTAATGCGTTAGCTGCGCCGATAGACCTCTCTATCAGCTAATCATCATCGTTTACAGCGTGGACTACCAGGGTATCTAATCCTGTTTGCTCCCCACGCTTTCGTCTCTCAGTGTCAATATGTGCCCAGTTAGCTGCCTTCGCCAAATTGGTGTTCTTCCTAATATCTACGCATTTCACCGCTTCACTAGGAATTCCGCTAACCTCTACACAATTCTAGCATGCCAGTATCCAACGCAATTTGGGGTTGAGCCCCAAGTTTTCACGCCAGACTTAACATACAACCTACAGACGCTTTACGCCCAATAATTCCGGATAACGCTTGCAACCTATGTATTACCGCGGCTGCTGGCACATAGTTAGCCGTTGCTTTCTAACAAGGTACCGTCAAGGCACTAGCATTTCCTCTAATGCTTTTTCTTCCCTTATAACAGCAGTTTACAACCCGAAGGCCGTCATCCTGCACGCTGTGTCGCTCCATCAGACTTTCGTCCATTGTGGAAAATTCCCTACTGCTGCCTCCCGTAGGAGTCTGGGCCGTATCTCAGTCCCAGTGTGGCGGATCAGTCTCTCAACCCCGCTAAACATCATTGCCTTGGTAAGCCATTACCTTACCAACTAGCTAATGTTCCGCACCCCAATCTCTTAGTGAAGCTTTAAGGCTTCTTTTATATATAAGTCATGCGACTTATATAAGTATCCGGTATTAGCGATAATTTCTCACCGTTATCCCAATCTAAGAGGTATGTTAAGTACGTGTTACTCACCCATTCGCCGCTAAGTTCTAATGAACTTCGCTCGACATGCATGTATTAGGCACACAGCCAGCGTTCATCCTGAGCCAGGATCAAACTCTCGAAAAAATTGACTGTCATGTTTTGTGTATATCTAGTTTTCAAAGAACTTCATGCTGCTTTTTTAAAAAGCGCAAGAATATTATAATACAAAAAAAATAAAAACCAAAATATTTTTTAATTTTTTTGACAAATTTAATTCTGTTAATAAAGATAACCAGCAAACAAAGCTGCTGGTTATATATTATTATACTAAACCTTTAGTTTTTAAGGTTTTAAGAGTTTTTGCACTTACGCGTAAAGTCATTCTACGTCCATCAACTAATACTCTTACTTTTTGTAAATTAACGTTGAATTTTCTTTTTGAAGCATTCATAGCGTGTGAACGTGTATTGCCTGATAAAGGACCTACACCTGATAATTGACATCTTCTTGCCATAATTTATCTCCTAAATATATTATATTAAATTACTTACGGATGTTTAAAGCGCTAGTAATTTTGTTGTATTCTTCTAAATTTGCTTCTTTAAGATGTTTTAATAGTACTTTACGTTGTGCAATTTTTGCTAAGAACCCTCTACGTGAGTGGTTGTCCTTAGGATTTTTTGAAAAGTGTGGTTTTAGTAATTCAATGTCTTCAGTAAGAATTGCAATTTGAACTAAAACATTACCTGTATCTTTATTATTTTTACCGAACTTTTTAACTAATTCAGCTTTTTTAGCTTTTGAAACCATAATATCTCCTATGTATTGTAAATCTATTATGTTTTAAACCTAGTTATAACTATTTTGGATGTTAAAACCAAGAATAAAATTTATGTTGCTTTTCATAATAAGCTACGCTATTATACCATAGATTATTGATTTACTAAATATTTTTTTGTATTTTCAATATCTTCGTTAGTTATTTGATCTTGCGAACTGGAAATAATTAGTCTTTGCTTTTTGATTAATTCAATATAGCATTGAATCTTAGTTAGTTCATTGCTATAATCAACTTCATTAGCTAATAAAATAATCGAGGCACCTTTTGCTAAATTAATATGAGTTAATGATAAATAAGCTAAATCATTTAAATATAAAATTGATAAATAAATCCCTGGATGAGGTAAAAGTTGCTTTGGATTAATCTCTAAATTTGTTTGATTAAAAATTGCTTCAAAAGTAAAATTATAAACCAATAAATTGTTAATTAATTCTAAATCTCCAAATTCCAAAGACTCTTTTAAAAAACCTGTTGAAATTTTCTGATTTTTGAGTTTAAAAATTGGTAAAGCAATCAAAGTAAAGTTAAAATCATGTTCTAAAACTAAATTAGCTGCTTTAACTAAATCAGAGCCAAAGCTAAAATCTTCGCCAACAAAGATTTTAGCTCGCTTTTTTTTAGTTAATTTTACTAAGAATTCTACTGCATTTAAATACCTAACTTGGTGAAAATCTAGTTCAACAATACAATCTAAATCAAGCTGAGCTAAATTAAAATAGTTAGCTTTATTACTTTGAAAATATTTAGCTTTATTTTTAAATTCAAATGTATCTTGATTAAAAGTAACCAAAATCTTACGACCAGGGTATTTCAATGCTTCTTTGTAAAGTTGGTAATGACCTAAATGGAAAGATTCAAAGCTTCCAATTAAAAAATTATCATTCTCTTGTGACTCAAAATTATTAAATTGATAAATTTCTAATTCATTCATTTAAATTAATTTTAATTCTTTAAGTTTTAAATAACAACCTTCAAATTCACAATCTAACGCAATATCTTTTGCCACAGTTTTTAATTTTTGGCTAGCTCTTTGCATTGCTACACCATAAAGTGCATCTCTAATCATTTCATAATCATTTGAGCTATCCCCAAAAGCAATTAAATTATCAAGTGAATAACCTAGAGATTCACATAAAATTTTTAAAGTTTTACTTTTATTTACGTTCTTAGGACTAACTCAAAAACCACGAGATCATCTTGATTCAATTTGGACATTTAAATTATGTTTATCAATATACTCTTGCACTTTAAGAGATAATTCTTTTGGCTGATCTGACCCAAAAGTAATCAAATACAAATCAGTATTTTTTAATAATTCATCATTATATTCTAAGTAATTAGCTTTAAATGGTTTAATAAACCATGTGTCTAATTTCATATTAGGGCTTTTATAAACTTTATCAAAATCAGTTATCGACATTTGCACATCTGTATCTTGAAATTCATTATAAATTTGCTTAACAACATTTTTATCAATTGTTGATTTATATAAAAATTCTTGTTTTTTAACATCTCAAATAAAAGCACCATTAGCTCCAACAAAATAATCAACTGGAGATAATTGGTCTAAAAAATCACCAATACTAGCAAACTCTCGAGCACTCGCTACAACTGTTGTGATATTTCGATTTTTGAGTTCTTGAAACATTGTTTTAATATTTTCTGGAAATTTCATATAACCATTAGGTAATAAAGTTCCATCAATGTCAAAAGCTGCTACTTTAATAAGATCCTTTAATTTTTTCATAAACACCTCTTAGGAAAAACTTTTTTTGGATAAAATATCTTGTTTGTAATTTGTCCTACAGCACAAATTTGTTCTAAAAAAGGATTAAATGCAAAAACTTGAGCACCATTTAAATTTACTTTAAAACTATGACCATTTTCTAGTAATTTTAATTCACCTCCATTTAAGTTTAAAATTGGTAAATTAAATAATTCGCTGTGATTAATTTCCTTAAATTCATTAGGTTCTAATTTGCTTAGTTTAACTTTGCCAATACTTAGGCGTTTTAATTCCATCATAATGCAAGTAGTATTTAATAATTTAGCAATGTCACAAAGTAAAGTGCGAATATATGTTCCATGTGAAACATCAGCTATGATCTCAAATTCATGATTTTCTATATCGTAATTAATTAGTTCTAAATGATTAATTTGAATTTCTTGAGGATTTAATTCTATTTCCTTATTTTCCCTCGCATATTGATAAGCTTTCTTACCATTGATTTTCTTAGCACTGAATAATGGCGGAATTTGTGTTTTAAATTCTTTAGCTTTATTAATTGCTGCTAACAATTCTTCATTAGTTATTTTAAAAACTTCAGTATTTTGTACAAAACCCATAATATCTAAGGTATCACTTGTTAAAAATAATTTTGCTTTAGCTTTATAAACTTTTGTTTTATCATCTATATATTCCAGTAACCTTGTATCTTCATCAGTTGCCACGATCATTAAACCTTCAGCTAAAGGATCTAAAATTCCTAAATGTCCAATTTTATTTACTTGTAATTCTTTCGCTAAAGCTCTAATTCTTTTATTAGAATAATCACCTTTTTGCTTATAAAATTTAACAAACATATTTTACCTTGTCAAAATATTTTAACACAACATAAATTTTATGGTTTAGAAATTATTCTAAAAATTTTATTCTTGTGTTAAAATAGATTCATGATGGTAAAAAAGAATTCGAAGAAAAACCCAATAATTATTTTATCCGGACCAAGCGGAGTTGGAAAAGGAACGATCGAAAGATTGCTTTTTGATTTTGAAGAATTAAACCTTTCGCTCTCATGCTCAGCAACTACCCGTAAGAGACGCCCTGGAGAACTTGATGGAATTCATTACCATTTTATTGATGTTGATCGTTTTCGAGATTTAATGAAACGTCGCAAGTTCATTGAATTCTCATACCACTTAAATAATTATTATGGAACTTTAAATTCTGAACTTAAAAAAATTCATGATAAAAACATGGTTCCATTATTAGAAATTGAAACTAATGGGGTTAAGAAAATTATTAATAAATTTGAAAAAGAAGAATGGAATTCAAAATATAACTTAATTACGATTTTTATTACCCCTCCTTCGGTAGAAGATTTAAAAAAGCGAATTATTAATAGAGGTTCAGAAAGTAAGCAAACTTTGCAAAACCGCCTCAAAAAAGCTGAAATCGAAATTGCCGAAGCTCATATCTTTAAATACCAAGTTGTCAATGATACACCCGAAAGAGCTGCTAATGAAATTAAACGGATTTTATACCGTGAACTAGGGATTAGTGATAAACTTGATAATTAATAAATTTATATCTAGAATCATGCCTTCTAGATATAAATCTTTTTTATCTTGTAATATGGAGCAAAATTAGTGCAACAATATAAAATCTTTTGCATTAATGCGGGAAGATATAAAATTGTAAATTTAGATAATAACGAAACCTTAGTATTAAAAGCAGCTGGAAAATTACGGTATTTAAATACCTCTCCAATAGTGGGAGATAATGTTAAAATTTCAAATCAAATGATTAATGAAATTTTACCTCGTCGGAATTTTTTAATTCGACCTAAAATTGCTAATATTGATCAAATCATTATATGCATGTCAATTTTAAAACCAGATTTTAGCTCATTCTTACTAGATAAATATTTAAGCATCTTAGAAGCTAAAAATATTAGGCCAATTATTTTTATTACAAAAAGTGATCTAGAGTTAAATAGTTCTAAAATATGGCAACAAACATACCAAAAAATGGGTTATGAAGTACATTTAATCAATAATTCTCTTGATTTTGATCCAAGGATTAAAAATATTTTTTTAAATAAATTTAGTGCTTTTATGGGACAAAGTGGTGTTGGCAAAACAACTACCCTTAATAAATTAACTAACCTTAATTTTGCCACCCAAGAAATTTCTAAAGCTTTGGGCCGTGGTAAACACACTACACGGATTGTTCAAATCATTAAATTTAATCAAGGGTATTTAATTGATACACCAGGATTTTCGTCAGTAACATTAGATTTAGATAAAATAGAATTGGCTCAAAGTTTTAAATTGTTTAAAACCTTAGCACAAACTTGTAAGTTTCGAAGTTGCCTTCATCTTAATGAAGCAAGCAAAGATTGTGCTATTAAGCAAGCAGTTGATAATAACTTAATACCGCAATTTAGGTACCAAAATTACATTAAATTACAAAATGAATTAACTTTACAAAAATAGGAGTAATTATGAAAAAATATGTAACACCAAGTTTATTAAATGTTGACAAAGATCAAAGATTATCGATGGCTAATATTTTGATTCAAAATGGCATTAAATGAATCCATTATGACATTATGGATGGTCAGTTTGTACCTAATACAGCAATTTTTCCTGAAGAAATTAAACAAATTAACAAAGAAGGTTTAAAACATTTTAAAGATGCACATCTAATGGTTCTAAATCCTTATGATTATCTTGAAATATTAAAAGATAATGTTGATATTTTTACTTTCCATTTTGAATCAATCCAAAATAATTTGGATAAATTTAAACAATTTTTAAATAAAAATAATCAAGAATTAAAAATAGGTTTAGCAATCAAACCAGATACAAAGGTTCAAACTATTTTACCTTTTTTAAATAAACTATCATTAGTCTTAGTTATGTCAGTAGAACCAGGAAAAGGTGGCCAAAAATTCATTGAATCATCAATTGATAAAATTAAAGAACTTCGTCAATTAAGAATTAAACATTCATATGATTATTTAATTCAAGTTGACGGAGGAATCAACTCAGAAACTGGTCCTTTGTGTTTAAAAGCCGGAGCAGATGCTGTGGTTGCAGGTACTTTTTTAGTTGTAGAACCAACAAGAAAACGAATTAACAGTATCTTAGGTAAATTTGCTGATAAAGAATAAATAAATTTATTTAAATTTATCTTAGTTAATGTTATAATATAATTAACTTAGTCAAATATATATGAAGAAGTTGCCTTGGCAACTTTTTCTAATATACTTATAAAAGTTAAAGGAGCAAACTTATGGATTATAAAAAATTATTGACCTTACAATTTGGTAAAATTATTTTATCAGCTAAATTAACTAATACTTTTGGTAAAACTTTAGAAGTTACAGTTGATTATAATGATTTAGAAAAAGTGCAAGCAATTTCACAAGAAATTAGCGCTTATTTAGAGAACCAAGATTGATTTGAGGATAATTATTGCCTTGAAGTTTTATCTAAAGGAGAAGCATTAGAAATACCTTTAGATAAACTGGAAAATCATCTTAATAAAAATCTTAAGATCTTTCTTAGTAGGCCATTTGCCGATCAAAGTATTTTAATTGCTAAGTTATTAGAAGTAACTAAAGAACAAATTAAATTGCAATGAAACCAAAAAGGTAACATTCGTAAAATTTTAATTAATAAAACCCAAATTAACAAAATCGAAAAATATATTAAATTTTAATGAGGAAATATGGCTAGAACAAAAAATGACAATAATAAACAAATTAACACTAAAAGTCAAAAGGCGGTTTTTTATGAACTATTAAACAATTATTCAGTCACTAAAAAATTGCCAATTACAGATATTATTAAAATTTTTGAAAGTGAAATTCAAAGAGTAATTAACAAATCTTATGATCCTGATGCACAAATCCAGATCTCAATTGATCAAGAAAATAAATTAGCCAAGATTATCAACTTAAAAGGTAAAATTGTTGATGATCTTGGAAATTTAGAACATGAGTCAAATTTAGAAACTAAATCACACAAATTCATGGATATACTACTTTCAGAAATTCCTGAAACTAAAAGGGCTAACTTCGTTGCAGACAGCGAAATAGAAATTGAGTTTAATTTTGATGATTTAGACGCAAAAGCAAAACTAGTAATTTTAAATGGTTTTAAACAAGAATTAAAGCAACTTGAAAGATTGCGTATTACTAAGATTTTTAGCGATAAAATTGGACAAAAATTTAATGCTAAAATTAACACAGCACTAAAACATGAATTTGACGTTGATATATTACATGATGGTGACGTATTTAGAGCTTTATTACCAAAGAAAAAAACTCACCCCAAAAAATCACTTAACCCTGGTTCGGATATCCAAGTTATTTTAGAAAATATCAACCAGGAAAAAACTGCTTCGCCTTTAGAAGTAACTATGATTGATCCAGAAGAAGTAATTAATGCTTTAAAAGTTTCAATTGTTGAAATAGCTAATGGTGATATTGAAATAGTTCGTTATGCTCGAAAATTTGGGGAAAGAACTAAAGTAGCTGTTCAAGCTAACCCTAAGAAAAAATTTGAATTTGATATCATTGGATCAATCTTTGGACAAAAAGCAGAAAGAATAACGAAAGCCTCAAAATTAGTTGGTGAATCAATTGATGTAATCCGTTGATCAAATAATAAAAAAGAATTCATTAAAAATTCTATTTCACCTGTTAAACCTGTTGATGTATTAGTTACCAAAGATCATAAAAAAGCTTTTGCAATTGTTAAAAATGAAGAATTAACTAAAGCAATTGGTAAAGGAGCTGTTAATATTGAATTAGCAGCAAAATTGTCAGGAATCTTAATTGAAGTTAAAAGTGTTGAGCAAGCTGATAAGCTTAAACTTCCTTACAATAGAGCAAATTTAGAAACGCTTCAAAAACTAGCTGTAGGAAGTAAATTACAAGAAAAACAATTATTTAAAACTACTAAACCTAAACAAACTAAAAGATCTTATGCAGCTAAATTACTTGATTCTAAAGAAATGAAAATCGCCTTAAATAATTTTGATGAAGACTTGCAAACATATATTAATAATACTATACAAAAAGAATCAGAGCAAAAACTAGCTAAAAATACTATATTAGATAAAACATTTAATTCAAAAGAAGCTAAAAATGTTGATATTGAAAAGTTATTTGATACTTTAAATAAAGAAGTTAAAGATAAAGATAAAGAACATAATATCGCAACCTTAGAAGATATTGCTAATGAATTAGAGCAATGGAACTATGTTTTTGATCCTTCTTTTGCTGCTGAAGATGAAGATTTTGAAGATGAATCAACTCTTATTGAACAAGAAACATCAGAGCAAAAAAACCAATCTAAACAAGATGTAAAAGATAAAAAACAAAAAAGTTTATTAGAACAATACAAAAAAATCAAAGATTTCAAAGTTGATTCAGATTTAGTTAGTTACGGTCTTGCTAAAGATATTGATTTAAGTGATTTTGAAGATGAAAACTGATAAGATTTTAACTCGTAAATGCATTGCTTCAATGCAAATTATTCCAGTAAAATATTTAGTACGTTTTGACTATCAAAAACAAAATAATACACTTACAATTGATCAATTTAAAACTAAAAAAGGTCGAGGCGCTTATTTTTTACCTACCATTGAAAATTGAGCTATAATTAAAAAAAAACGTGCTTTAAATCGTTCGTTGCGTGCTAATATAACTTTAGAGCAATACGAAAACCTCGAAGCGCAATTAAAGGAGCTAATATGAGCAAAAAACAAACCAGAATAAGTAACATTAGCGAAATAAAAGAACAATTACAAAATACTAAAACAGAACTAAAAGACGGAGTTTTTGTCTTTACCGGAAAAATGTCAATCACTGATTTTGCTAAAGTAACTAAAATTAGTGCTAATGATATTATCAAAAAATTCTTCTTAAAAGGTAAAATGTATAATTTAAACCAAATTTTAGATGAAGAAGAAATTGCTGAATTATGCATTGACAATGGTTTTGATTTTCAAAAAGAAACAAATGTTGATGGAACTAACTTTTTAGATGAAGTAATGTTTCAAGATCAAGAAGCTGATCTTGAAAAAAGATACCCGATTATTACCGTTATGGGACACGTTGACCACGGTAAAACTACCTTAATTGATAAAATTAGAAATTCTAATATTGTTTCTACTGAATTAAGTGGTATTACACAACATACTGGAGCTTACCAAATTAACTACAAAAACAGTAAAATTACTTTCTTAGATACACCAGGTCACGAAGCTTTTACTAAGATGAGAGCTCGTGGTGCTAAAGTAACAGATATTATTATTTTGGTTGTTGCCGCAGACGATGGAGTAATGCACCAAACCAAAGAAGCAATTATCCATGCTAAAGCGGCTAATGTTCCAATTATTGTTTTTGTTAACAAAATGGATAAACCTAACAAAGATTTAGATCGTCTTAAAGGAGAACTAGCTCAAGCTGAAGTAGTAATTGAAGAATATGGTGGTGATACTCAAATAGTTTATGGATCAGCAATTAATGGCCATGGAATTACAGATTTATTTGATGCCATTATGCTGCTAGCTGATTTATTAGATTTAAAAGCTAATCCAAGTCGTTATCCAATTGGGACAATTATTGAATCACGTATTGACAAAGGAGCTGGTGTTGTTTCAACAATTATTGTTGAAAATGGAACATTAATGAAAGGTGATTTTATTGTTGCTGGTTCAAAATATGGAAGAATTAGGACTTTATCTGATGCTCAAGGCGAGAAATTAGATAAAGTTCTTCCCGGTTCGCCAGCTATCATCACTGGACTTAACTACGCACCAGATGCAGGAGATAAGTTTGTTGGATTTAACAATGAAAAATTTGCTAAGAAATTAGCTAACGAAAAAGCTTTTGCTGATAAAATGAATTTATTACATGATAAATCAATTTCAGCAGCAAATACTGATGGAAAAAAAGTTATTAACATTTTAATTAAAAGTGACGTACATGGAACAGCAGAAGCTTTAAAAGGTCAATTAAATGCTTTAGAAAATGAAGACGCCATTATAAAAATTATTTCAGCAAGTGCTGGAAATGTTAATGGTAATGATATTTTACTTGCACAAGCTTCAAATGCTATTATCTTTGTCTTCAACTTAAAAACACCAGCTGCAATTAAACAAAATGCTGCTGCACAAGGCATTAGTTTAATTGAACATAATGTTATTTATAAAATTATTGAAGATTGTCAAAGTTTACTTGATGGCCAAAAAGCACCAATTTATGAAGAACGCAAAATTGCCCAAGCTCACATCATCAAAGTCTTTTACTATTCAAAAGTAGGTAAAATTGCTGGGTGTTTAGTTGATTCAGGTGCCGTTAAGGCTAATAGTAAGGTTAAAGTCTACCGGAAGGGTATTTTAATCCATGATGGTGTAATAGAAAGCTTACGCCGTGAATTAAACGATGTTAAAGAAGTTATTAAAGGTAAAGACTTTGGTACCCACATAAAAAACTTTGACGATATAGCTGAAGATGATGTCTTAGAATTCTTTGAAGATGTAAGAATTAATTAAAGGTTATAATGAAATTAGAAACTTACATTAAAGACATTCCAAATTTTCCTAAAGATGGTATCATTTTTAAAGATGTTGCACCATTATTAGCTAGTCCAAAAGCATTTCAAGCCACTATTGACTTGATGGCTAGTTATTTAGATGAGATAGATGTGGTTGTCAGCCCTGATGCTCGAGGTTTTTTATTTGGAACAGCTGCTGCTTATAAAACAGCTAAACCATTTATTATGGTTCGTAAGCCTGGTAAATTACCAGGTCAAACTTTATCTCAAAGCTACGAATTAGAATATGGTCACAACACTTTAGAAATACAAGCAAACTTAATTAAACCAGGTCAAAAGGTTGCAATTATTGATGATGTTTTGGCAACTGGTGGAACTATTGACGCAATGGTTAAACTAGTTGCTAAACAACAAGCCAGTGTAACTAAAATTATTGTTTTACTTGAATTAAAAAACCTTAAAGCAAAAAAAATATTTGATGATAAAATTCAAATTCATTCATTAATCAAAGCATAGCAAAACAGCTGCCTTTGCAGCTGTTTTTATAGTCTTTGTTTTATTAATTTTTCTAAATTTTACTTTCTTCTGCTTGTTTTTGATTAATTTATGAATCAATATTTTGCTCTTGCTATCCACTTCTTTTATTATTAGCTTGGTCTTGTGAATTTGAAGTTTCGGAATTTGCTTGTTTAACTTTAGGCACAGGATATTTTATTCTAAAACTCCCACTAATATTTGTATCTTGTGTAGTAATATTATTTAAATTATCTAAATTAGCATCATTAATAACAGCTCTTAGTCTTGAATGGAAAATAACGGTGTTGTTTTCTTTATCAAAACTAAGAGTAATAGATGAAGGGATAATTGCTGAACTATCAGATGCACCATAATAATTAAATACCTTATTATAAAAAGCAGTTTTAGTTGCATCATCACTTGCTTGATTATAGGCTTGCTCAAATTCATCTAAAGTTGGATAATTGGTTAATAAGTTTTCTACAAAATTAACATCTTTAATAAACATTCCTTCACTATAAGATGTTTCATCATATTTTTTAAAACCTTCTAGTTTATAAATATAGTCAACTTGAGTATTTAAGTATGTGCTTTTTTTGGGGTTAAAAATTACTCTTAAATACAAAGTACCAGTTAAGTCACTTGCATATGAATAAAAGCTAATGTTATATTTATCTTGATAGATGTTTAATAAATGACCCTTAGGATGATTTAAACCAAAAATCTTATTTTGGTTTAAATCTTTATTATTTAAAAGTGAACTAAATAATAATTGGTTTTTTCAAAAATTTGATTCTCCTTTAGGAGTATTTAGTGATGATTTTATGTAAGTAGGGTTATTAGCATACTTACTTGCATATTCATCTTTTACATCAAAATTACCTGTTGCTAAGCTAAATTGTGATAATTCTGCTTTTAAAGCATTAACTTTATCATCAAAAGTTTCTTGTTTAAAAAGTGCAGTTAGTTTAACTTTACTAACTAAAGCTGGTGTTCATCCAGCTAAGACAAATAAAGTTGCTGATCCTAAAATTATTTTATTAGTTAGTTTTGCCATATTATTCTCCTTCAAAAACTTCATTAAGATTAAAAATTAGTTCATTAATTTGAGTATTATTTTGCGCCGAAACAATAAAATATTTAAATTTACCATAAGTTTCATAAGCTTGCTTAATGCTTTTAAGCAAAGTTTGTTTATCTTTTTGTCTTAGTTTGTCGCTTTTAGTATAAACTAAGACAAAAGGTAATTTTATTGTTGTTAAATAATCTAAGACAATAGCATCATTTTTTGTAATACCATGGCGCGAATCAATTAACAAGTATAAGAGTTTTAAATTTTTGCGATTTTCCAAATAATCTTCAACCATTAACATCATACTCTTTGCTTGTTCTTGTGAAACTTTAGCATAGCCATAACCCGGCAAGTCGACTAAAACAGCACCAGAATCATTTTCAAAGAAATTAATCAGTTGAGTTCTCCCTGGAGTTTTTGAAACTCGAGCTAATTTTTTATTTGATACAATAGCATTAATTAAACTACTTTTACCAACATTAGAACGACCCCAAAAAGCTATTTCATAATTATTGTGATTATGCCAATTATTTTTATTTGTCGCAGATTTAATAAATTTAAACATTTTGCTCCTTTATTTTTTGTAATTGTGATGAAGAATATTTCACATATTCTTCATCAGGGATAATTATAATAGTTTCAAGGGTTGGGTTAAAACCTTTGTTGAGACTTGCTAATTCTAATTCGTACTGAAAATCCAGGTTATTTCTTGCTGAGCGAATTAAATATGTAATCTTTAGTTTTTGGGCTACTTCAGCTGTTAAAATGTTTTCATAAGGTTCTAAAACATAAAGGTTTTTTAAACCTTTTGTTTTTTCTTTAATTAAATTAATATTTTCTATTATATCATTTTTTGGTTTATTTGGATTTTGTGCAACTAAAAGATAAACCTCATCAAAGAGGTTTAAAGCTTTTAATAAAATTTGGTAATGTCCATTATGAAATGGATTAAAACTCCCAGCATACAAAGCTTTTTTATTATCTTTATTCATTAATTATAAATTTTAATAGCATTTTGAGCAATAACTAATTCTTCATTAGTTCTTATTACGTAAATTGGAATTTCTGATAATTTATCAGAAATTAAGGTATAATCATTAATTTGCCCTTCATTATATTCTTTACTTAAAACTAAATTCTTAAAATAAAGTTTATCAATAATTCTTTGGCGAATTTCAGCTACATTTTCACCAATTCCTGCTGTAAAAACTAAAGCATCTAGTTTAGCTCCAAGTTTATTAAAATATATTGCACAATAATCTGCAATTTTTTGTGCATATAAATCAAGAGTAAATAAAGCATCTTCATTGCCACTAGAAGCAGCAGCTCTAATATCCCTCATATCACTAGAAATACCAGAAACTCCTAAAAGACCTGATTCTTTATTTAAAATATTAGTAAATTCAGAAATACTTAAATTTGTATTTTTTAAGACATATTCATGAATTGAAGGATCAATATCTCCTGAGCGAGTTCCCATCATAATACCAGCTAAAGGAGTTAGTCCCATACTTGTATCAAAAGATTTAGAATCTTTTATAGCGCATAAACTTGCACCATTTCCAAGGTGCAAGTTAATAAAAGTAACTTTATCTTTATTTAAAATATCTTGTAATTTCTTAGTAATATATTCATGACTTATACCATGAGCTCCATATTTTTTAATATTTAAATCTTTTACTAAATCTTTTTTAATAGGATAAGTATAGTTTACCTTTGCGATTGTGGTATGAAAAGCTGTATCAAAGTCAGCTGAAAACTTAGCTAAAGGAAAGATTTTTTTAAAAGCATTAATTGCTTCTAAAGCACCAGGATTATGCAATGGTGCATAGCTTGCATATTTTTCAATAATTTGAATTACTTCCTGATTTACTTTAGTAGTAGTTTTAATTTCGTCACCACCTTGAACAATCCGAAAGCCAATATATTCAATTTCGCTTTTGGCCTTAATCAAATTACTTTCTTGCATTAAAGCATATAATTCTTCAACTGCTTTTAGGTGATTTGGCATTATAGCTTGTTTCTCAAATTTTTGCTCTTTATATTTTAAAGTTAAATTTCCTTGAGATAGTCCAATTCTTTCAACAAGGCCACTGCCTAAAAGTTCTAATGAATCTTTAATAAACAAACTCATTTTAATCGAACTACTTCCGGCATTAATCACTAAAATTTTTTGCATAATTACTCCTTAATAATTAAATAAAATTATAAAAACCAAGATTTTAAAACTTTTTAAAATCTTGGTAAAACTAAAAAAATATTAAACTACTTTAATTAAAACTTCTTTAGAGTAGTTTTCGCCTCTAAGGTGATTACGTTCAACATGAATAATTTCAATTTTAACATTCCCTTGGGTGTGTTCTCTATGTTTTTGTCCTCTACGGAATCCTTTGATTAACCCTTCTAATTCTTCTAAAGTATTTGCTTTGGCAATAATTTGCCCATCTGATAATAATCTTGCCTTATATTTATACATAAATTAACCTCCATAAATATATAATAATATTATACTAGTTTTTGAATAAATTTTTGCAAATAATTATTAAATAATTCAAAATTATCATGTTAATTATTTGAAAAATAACTAATTTTATATATCTAAATATATATTATTATTATGTTATAATTGAACTATATTTAGTTCTATAAAGGAGAATACATAGCAATGAAATTTAGAAAATTAATAAAAAAAATATCAATCATTCCTCTTTTAACTCTTCCAATTGTTGCATCTTCATGCAGCATTGGTGATGATATTAAAAGAGAAATTATTAAAATAGGCCAAATTTTTGACCCAAATAATGGTAATGATAATCAAAATGGTTCACCAGGTTCAAAAAATGGTTCATATGAACGTAATGTAATTGGTGATCCTAAAGATCCAGCTTTAAAAGAACATGAAAAAAACCCTGTTAGCCCTGATGAAAATAATTCTAACCAACCACAAGGAAAAGATTCAGTTGCAAACAACACTACAACTAACAACTTTTTAAAAATCTCGGATAAAGAAGTATATTTTACAACTTCTTTATCTCAAGAACAAAAGGCAAAAGAATTAGCCAAACTTAATTCAATGATTAATACAAACATTGATAAAGTAAAGGAGTTAGATCGTAATGGTGAACCATATTTAGAATTCGTAGATACGCAAACTGAATTAATTTGAAGAGAACATGCATACTTAGATCAAAGAACAGGAGCATGAAAATACCAACTTGGTAAAAGTGGTCTTTTAAATTTAGTTCATGAATTTAAACGCAAAATTCCATATGGTCAAGAAATTTATGACCTTAAATCTATCTCAATTAATGATTATAAAATTATTAATGATAAAGTTAATGGATTATATATGCCTGATTCACGAAGAATGTTTGTAAATGGTTCATCAGTTCAAAATAAAGGTTTCAGTACTTATGAAATTATTGGTGGTTTAATGCCAACAATCTTCCACGAATACATCCACCACTGAGTAACAGTTTATGCTGAAATTGGTTTAATTGAGGACCCTAAAGTTAGTGTTGATAAAGCTAATGCAAAAGATGTAACTAAACGTCAAACAACTGAAATATACTATAACCCAGGAACAACTGCTGAAAATGCTGATCATAGCCATGGTGCAAGACAATTTTGAAATTCATACTTTAGCTCTAATTTTTATAGTCTTTTAAACTTTGATGTTAATAAAAAAGCTTATATCAAAGATGAAGTGTTAGAAAAATTAGGAGCCACAAGAGTTAAGTCAATTCTTTTATACAATAATTTATCATTAAATGATATATGACGTTTGGCTAATGAACTTCAAACGCCAGAACATTTAAGAGAATTACAAACTCAATACATGGCTATTTCACCAAGTGGTTCTTTTACTACTACTAAATCAAGACTTAAATATAATTTCTCGTTAACTGAACTTGTTCCAAGAGAATACACAAAGTATGCTTTTGAATCATATTTTTCAATGAATGAAGAAAATAAAACACTTGAAAAAATGGAAGCAGGACAAAATAGCATTACATGGTTTGGAGTACGCTACTTAGAAACCGATCAATACAACAGAGTTACTCAAGTCTTTTCACCAAGTGGAAATGCTGAAGATTGATCACATACTTATTTAAATAATTTTGATTCACAACGTCGTCAAGGATGATTCCAAAATGGTGAAGGTGTTAACTTTTATGATAATTCACCAAGATTTAATGCTACTGTAATGCCAAACTCTGTTTTTGATATTAATAAATTTAGAACTGTTGATAGTGTATCTACTACAACTTCATGAGATGGCAGAAGAGAAATAGTCACTACTACAGAAAACCCAGGAGAATTACCAGCTAAAAAAACTAAAAATAGAGCAGTCGAATTTTATAAAGTATTTTTAGAAACTATGGGTTATGGTAAAACTATAAGTCAAATTTATACTAAAAATATTGTATCTAAAAATGACCAAGGACTTGAAACGACTAATACTCAATATCCAACTTTAGTTAGATTTACAGGTTATATCAAAACAGATAAGAAAGTTGATGGTTTAGTTGTTAAACAAAATGGTAAAATTTATGGCCAAAGTTTATTTAAATATTCAAATACTTTTAATTTCTTCGGTCATAAAGATATTGACCAAGGTGCAAAAATGCAAGAAGGTGAAGGTGTGAATCTTAGGGTAACAAGTGAACGTCAAACACAAATTGACAACCGGCTATACCCTTCAGATGCAGGTTATACCCAAAACTATTTAAGTTATATCACTAAAGACTTTATTGAAGTTAAAGATAATTCGACCATTCATTTATGAAAAGATAAAAATAATGATGGTGTAGCAAGTGAAGATGAATTAGTTCAGCAAGAAATTACTCTGCCAACTCAACGTCCAGTAACAACCCAAAGATCTACTAATGCAACATCTTCTAAATTTGATAAATTTCTTGTTGAAAATACAAATGGAAACATTACTTTAAAGGCAATTAAATAATGTCATGAGATTTTCATGACATTAAAGTTGGGCAAATAGTTAATGTCCAAGCTTATAAGCACAATGGCTTTTTATACCGCCAATGAACTAATGCAAAGCTTTTATTTCATAATAAAAGACATTTAGTCTTATCTTTAAAAGGTTCACGCGTAATCGAAAACATCAAAGGCCGTAAAGGTTGATCTTACACTGATGATGCTTTATGGTTTATACCAAAAGATAGTTTTTATAATACTATCATGATGCTTCGCAGCGGAGCTAAATGTTATTACATAAATTTAGCTTCGCAACCTATTTATGAAGATAATACTATTAAATTCATTGATTATGATTTAGATATAAAACATTATCCTAATAAAGAATTGCAAATTGTGGATAAAGAAGAATTTGAAACAAATGCTAAAAAGTTTAATTATTCTAAAATTATGAAACTAACGATTTTGAATGAAATTCAAAATCTCATTGGTATTTATAACAATGATGCTTATTTTTTCAATGATAGCATCATTGATTATTACTTAGATCTTATGCACCAAGATAAATTATTATCTGATGCCAAATACCATGAATATAAACAAAATAAGCACCAAAGCTATTTAGAAGAATCACAAATGTTTAAAATGCTTAGACGTTTTGGTAAAAAACCATATCATAAGTAAAAAAGAAGGCTAAAACAATGCAAATTACCTTTGCCTTGTTTTTCTTTATTTAAAACCCTGTTATAATATTAAATAATTTATTAAGGGGTATTATGAACAAAATAGAGGTTTTAATTAAAGAATTATGTCCTGATGGGGTTGAGTATAAAAAAGTTGCTGAGTTGTTTACTTTAAGCAGGGGAATAGTAATATCAAAAAAATATATTAATGATAATCCAGGTCCTTACCCAGTATATTCATCTCAAACTGAGAATAATGGTGAACTAGGAAAAATTGAGACATATAATTATGATGGAGAATATTTATCATGAACAACAGATGGAGCATATGCTGGTACTGTATTTTATCGTAATGGAAAATTTAATGTAACCAATGTTTGTGGATTATTAACACCTAAAACAAATAATAATATTAAATATTTATATTATGCATTATCTATTCATACAAAAGAACATGTAAATATAGGAATGGGTAATGCAAAGCTTATCAGTAATGTTATGGCTCAAATAACTATCCCACTCCCACCCCGCGCGATCCAAGACGAAATTGTCAAAATTCTTGACAATTTCACAGAGCTTACAACAGAGCTTACAACAGAGCTTAAGGACAGAATTAAGCAATATGAGTATTATAGGGATAAACTTTTATCTTTTGATGATCAAAAAGATAAAATAGAATATAAAAGAGTAGATGAGTTATTTAATGTCAGCCGTGGAAAAACTATGTCAAAAATTTATATGATGGAAAACAAAGGACCATACCCCGTTTATTCATCTTCAACATTAAACAATGGTGAAATAGGTAAAATTAATACTTATCAATATGATGGAGAATATTTAACTTGAACAACAGATGGATATGCTGGCACAGTGTTTTATAGAAATGAAAAGTTTAATATAACTAATGTGTGTGGGTTATTAACACCTAAAACAAATAATAATATTAAATATTTATATTATGCATTATCTATTCGAACTAAAGATCATGTTAATCATAGTTCTGTTAATGCAAAGCTTATGAGCAATGTTATGGCTAAAATACTTTTACCCATCCCTCCCCTTCCAGTACAAGACAGAATTGCGGAAGTTTTAGACAATTTTGAAAAGATCTGTAAAGATCTCAAAATTGGCCTTCCTTCTGAAATACAATTAAGACAAAAACAATATGAATATTATCGTAATCTCTTATTATCATTTAATATAGATGATATTAAGAGAGAGAGAGAGAGAGAGACGATAATTCTGGATTAAATAAATTACTTGAATATGTCTTTGGTTTGGATTTAATGAGTTATGGGTATGGGGTTAAATATAAGAAACTTGGAGAATTAATTAATAATTTGCCTAAAGCTACATTAAAAACTACTGATTTAATACCAAATGGAAAATACCCTGTTATAAACTCTGGTACATCTATTTATGGATATTATTACAAATTTAATAACAACGGTGATGCAATAACAATTGCTTCAAGAGGTGAAAATGCTAGTTTTGTGCAATATATGGATCAAGACTTTTGGGCTGGTGGATTATGCTACGCTTTAAGAAGCAAGGATGATAATGAAATATTAACTAAATTTCTATATTATTACCTAAAAAATACTCAACAAAAAATTAGAGAAACATTGGTAAGTGAAGGAAGTATACCAGCACTAAATAAAAAGGATTTAGAGGATATTATTATCCCTATCCCACCTCTATCACTCCAAAACCAAATAGTTGCAATCTTAGATAATTTTTCAACCTACACAAACAACCTAACTCAAGGTCTGCCAGCTGAAATAAACTTTCGGCAAAAACAATATGAATATTATCGAAACAAACTTTTAAGTTTTAATAAGGTAAGTTAAAACAAACATCCATAATTTGGATGTTTGTTTTCTACTAATAAAATACTTATTATTTAGTTATTATTAAAAATAATATAAAATATTATTAGTAAGGAAATAATGGATAAAGAAAATGTAGTATTATTCGGAATGCTTAATTCCCTAAAGTTAGCTAGTGAGATTTCGAATCTTTTAAATATACCAGTTTCTAAAATCGAACGTACCGTTTATGCTGATGGAGAAGTAATGCTTGTCTCTGAACATACTGTTAGAGACAAGGATGTCTTTTTAATTGCTAGTGCCTCAAGACCAGTAAATGATAATATTATGGAATTATTATTATTTGTTGATTCCTTAAAACGCGGTAGCGCTCGCAGCATCAATGTTATTTTAAGTTATTATGGGTATGCACGCCAAGATCGAAAAGCTAGCGGGAGACAACCAATTGGCGCTAAATTAGTTGCTGATTTATTACAAAAAGCTGGTGTAACAAAAATAACTTGTGTAGATTTACATAACCCATCAATTCAAGGATTTTTTGATATCCCTGTTGATGAATTAAAAGGCCAATACCCAATTGCTTATGCTCTAAAACAAACAGGTGAAAAGTTCACTGTTGTTTCACCTGATCATGGAGGAACAGTAAGAGCCAGAACATTAGCCGAATTAATTGCTGACACTGTTCAAATCTGTATTATTGATAAGCGTAGAACTGAGGTAAATAAAACAGAAGTTATGGGTATTTTAGGTAATATTGAAAATCAAAATGCTGTTATAATTGATGATATTATTGATACAGGTGGCACAATCTTAAAAGCTGTTGAAACTTTAAAACAAAAAGGAGCTAAAAAAATTATTGTGGCAGCATCACACGGTATTTTTACCAAAGGTTTTGAAGTTTTTGAAAATCACCCGGATGTTGATAGAGTAATTATCACTAACAGTATTGATAATAGCTCATGAGCAAATAAATATAAAAAACTTAATGTTGTCTCACTTGGTCCTTTTTTAGCACGTGTAATTAATGCATCGTTAACTAAATCAAGTATTTCATCAGTTTATAAAGATTTTCGAAAAGAAATTTCGCTTTGTACTAAAGAAAAATGTTAGTTATTTTTAGATAAAAGTAAATAAAAACTAAATATTTGGGGAAATATTCCAAATATTTTTTTATAAAATACTTACTTGATCAACAATTAAAATCTAGAAAAATATTAATATATAAATTATAATAAATAAACATAGACGAAAAAATTAACATTTTAATCAATTATAACATCATGGCAAATTATAGTTAACCCCCTAAGTTTAGCAAATAATTTGCTCTAACTTAGGGGGTTAACTATGTTTTCAAAGTGCTTTTATTTTATATTTTGGCGAATTTTTCTAAATAATCATCATAATCATCAAATAAAACATTGCTATCAATTCAATCTTTTCGTTTTGAAGAATCATTACCCATTAAGGTGCTAATACGTCTTTCAGCTAAATATGCATCGTTAATTGTTGCTCTTATTAATGTGCGTTTTTTCGGATCCATTGTAGTTTCTCAAAGTTGATCTGCATTCATTTCTCCAAGCCCTTTATAACGTTGTATTTCAAAATTTGTTCCCTTAGTTTCTAAGATATCTCTGAGTTCTTGCTCGTCTCATAAATATTGGCTTTTTTTGCTTGCTTTATTTGTTATCTTATATAAAGGCGGAATAGCAATATAAACTTGTCCATTTTCAATTAAAGGTTTCATGTAACGATAAAAGAATGTTAATAATAAACATTGAATGTGTGCTCCATCAGTATCAGCATCAGTCATAATAATAATTTTGCCATATTCTGATTTACTTAAATCAAAGTTTTTACTTATTCCGGCCCCAATTGCATTAATAATTGTAACTATTTCTTCATTTTTCAATAAATCTATTAATGAAGTTTTTTCTGCATTAATAACTTTTCCACGTAAGGGTAAAATAGCCTGAAAATTACGGTCTCTGCCACTTTTTGCTGAGCCTCCGGCTGAATCACCTTCAACTAAGAATAACTCTCGTTCTAGTGCTTTTTTTGAGCTTGCTGGAGTTAATTTATCACTAATGATTTTTTTACCAGATAAAGTTTTCTTGGAAGTTCTTGCTTCTTCGCGTCTTTTTTTAGTTTCAATCCTAACTTCATACGTTTTCTTAATTTTATCTAAAACTAATTTAGCTAAGTTTTTGTTTTGACTCAGCCACATTTCTAAAAATGAGCTTACAACCTCATCAACAGCACTTTTAGCTTCTGGTGTTCCAAGTTTGTCTTTTGTTTGGCTTACAAACTCAAGCATAGTTTCAGGAATTTTCACTGATATTATGCAAGTTAAACCCTCCATGATATCAGTGATATCAAAGCTATTATTTGCTTTTAAATAACCTTCTTTGTGCGCATAGTCATTGAAGATTTTATTAAAAGCTGATTTAATCCCTAGAACATGTGTTCCACCATCTTTAGTTTTAATATTATTAACAAAACTTAAAATTAATCCTTCATTATATGTATCATTTCATTGAAAAGAAAAATGAACTTCAATATTACGTTTTAATTCTTTATGTGAAATTGGTGCTGTGACTTGAGTTTTGGTATTATTTAAAAATTCTAAGAACATTGCAAGTCCATTGCGATATTTGAAACTTTGTTCTAAATTATTAATTTCATCAAATAATTTAATTTCTAAGCCAGAAATTAAAAAAGCACTTTCTTGTAACCTTTCAGCAATTCGTTCAAAACTAAATTTGGATTTCTTAAATATTTCATATTCAGGCCAAAATTCAACGGTTGTTCCTTTTTCTTTTGTTTTTCCAATAATTTTAGTTCTTTGAATAATTTTATCACGGCAAAACTCAGTATAATAAAGCTGACTGTCCCTTGCAACAGTAACAATTAATTTTGTTGAAAAAGCATTAGTGACACTTGAACCAACACCATGCAATCCCCCAGAAACTTTATAAGTATTTGAGTCAAACTTACCTCCTGCATGTAACTCAGTAAAAACTATTTCTACTGCTGTTTTTGTTTCGTTTTTTGCTTTGTCAACAGGAATTCCTCTTCCGTTGTCAGAAACTAAAACTGAGCCATCTTTTCTTAGTTTTACAGTAACTTTGTCAGCATAACCGGCTAAAGCTTCATCAATTGCATTATCAACAATTTCTCAAAGCAAATGATGCAAGCCATAAACATCAGTTGAACCAATGTACATTCCAGGTCTTTTGCGAACTGCCTCTAATCCTTTGAGTTGTTTTATATTCTCTGCTGTGTATCTATTTTCCATAGTTAAATTATTATATAAAAAACTATTATTATAATTAAATTTAAAATTTGGTTTTTTTTGTTAAAATTTAAAGGATCAAATAAATCAAATTAAATTAGAATATGGAGTTTTATTAAAATGAAAATCACAGATAAAAGAACAAAACTTGTGGCAACCATTGGTCCATCAAGTGATAACTATGAAACATTACGTTCATTAGTTGAAAATGGTGTAACAACTATTAGAGCTAACTTTAGCCATGGTTCTCATGAAGAGCAAGCTAACAAGTTCAGACTTGCAAAACAAGTAAGTAAGGACTTACAAATTCCTGTGTCTTTAATGTTAGACACTAAAGGTCCAGAAATTAGAATTGGTAAAATGAAAGACGGTGGACAAGTTGTCGAAGCTGGAAAATATTTATTAATTCATACTACAGCTGAAAAATACCAAAACTTAGAAGGTACTTCAAGTGAAATTAGTGTTGCTTATGATATGGCTCAAGACCTTGAAGTTGGAAACCAAGTTTTAATTGATGATGGTAAACTTTCAACTGTTGTTACCGAAGTTGGTCAAGGATATGTAAAAGTTAGAGCAGAAAATACTCACAAATTAAAAACCAACAAACGTGTTAATTTACCAGGTGTTGACTTCTCATTACCTTTCTTAGCTGAAAAAGACATTAATGATATTAAATTTGGTATCAAAGAAGGAATTAACTATGTTGCTGCTTCATTTGTTAACTCAGCTAAAAATGTTAATGAATTAAGACAATTGTTAAACGAAAACGGCGGAAGCCATGTACAAATTATTTCAAAAATTGAATCACACTTAGGATGTACAAATATTGATGAAATTATTGAAGCTTCTGATGGAATTATGGTTGCTCGTGGTGATTTAGGTCTTGAAATCCCTTACTATGATGTACCTTACTATCAAAAGAAAATGATCAGAAAATGTCGTGAAGCAGGTAAAATGGTTATTGTAGCAACCCAAATGTTAGACTCAATGGAAAATTCACCTCACCCAACTAGAGCTGAAGTTACTGACGTATATTATGCTGTAGAATTAGGAGCTGACTCAACTATGCTTTCAGGAGAAAGCGCAAACGGTTCATTTCCACTTGAAGCAGTAAAAACTATGACAGCTATCTCAAGACGTGCTGAAAAAGAATTTTACTCAAGAAATTACTATGAAAGACAACTTGAAAGTGTTTGACAAAATTCGGACCAAAGTGACAAACGTACTAGAATTGCATACCAAATTGCCAAAAAAGTTAAATCAGGTGAATACAAATATGTCGTAGTTCTTTCAAGAACTGGTGAATTATTAAAACATGTTGCTAAATTCCGCCCTAATACCTTAACAATTGGTATTTTAAATGATGAAAAACTATTAGGTGGTTTTGGTGCTTACTCAGGTGTTTTTGTTTCAGTTGAATCAAAAAAATTATTCCCATTAATTAAAGAAAGTACATGTAAAGGTGTTGAAGCTTTAAGACCATATGGAATTCAACAAGGTGATAAATATATTGTTGTTGAAAACGATAAATTTACTGAAAAAATTGTTGCTTAATTCAATTTGTATAAAACCTAGGAATTACCCTAGGTTTTTAAATTATTATTACATCAATACTTTTTTACTTTTCAAAATTGTTATTTATTTAAACGCCTACTTGTGTGTTAGGTATTTTTCTTGATACTTTCTTAAGCTATATATCAGAAAAATATAAGACTAAAATACCCAAATAATAATCTTTATGCTATAATAAGCTGTTATGTTTTAAAATAGGTAAAATTATGAAAACTAAAGTCTCATTTACATCTAAAATCAAAAAAGAAATTTTAATTAACTCAAAAAAAAGACTTGAAGATTATTACCTTTTAAAAGGTATGTTTTTTGCTAATTCTAATCTTACAAACAAGCAAGATACACTAGTGATTAAAAATACTTATATTAAAGATAAAATAATTAATAAATTAGCGAAAAATAATTTTAAATATACAACTAAATCAGAATGAAAACACAAAATTATTTTAGACAAAGATAATTTTGATTGAAGTAATATTTTTGACAATGATAAATATTTAACTTCTTTTTTTGCAGGCATTTTCCTTGGTTCAGGGAATATTTCTGATCTTAACACTACTTCATACCATTTAGAAATATCCACCTTAACCTTAGAAAATAGTAAATTAATTCAAAATAAATTAAATAAATATAATTTTAGCTTTCATTTGATTAAGAAACGTAATAGATATATTTTGTATATTAAAAAAATTGATGAACTCTTAGATTTTCTATCAGCTATTGGTGCCAAAAAAGCTTGGTTTAAACTTCAAGATTTAAAAATAGTTCGTGATAAAGATAATGTTTTAAATCGTACAAATAACATTGATTTTTCTAACCTACAAAAAATAGCTAATAGTTCTATAAAACATATTGAAAATATTAACTATGTTTTCGAAAATAACTTGCTAGATCATTTTACTAATGACCAACTAATGTTTTTTAGACTTAAAACTGAAAACCCTTGACTCTCTTTGAATGAACTAGTCTTCTTGCAACAAAACCAAAGCAATAATACAATTACTAAAAGTGGGGCAAACCATTGATTTAGAAAACTAGATAAAGTAGTTTTAACAAATAAAAATAATAAAAAGAAAACCACTGAAATTTAAAATTTCAGTGGTTTTATTATTTCAAATTAAGCGTTCTTTGCTAATTCAACTAACATTGAGAAAGTTTTTGGTTCATGAATTGCTAATTCAGATAACATTTTTCTGTTTACTAAAATGTTAGATTTTTTAAGTCCGTTAATAAATTTTGAATAACTAAGTCCTTCAGCTCTTGTAGCTGCATTAATACGAGCAATTCATAATTTACGGAAGTTTCTTTTAACTTGTTTACGGTCTCTAAATGCATAAGTTCATGATTTAACAACTGCTTGTTTTGCTACTTTGTATCCGATTGATTTATGTCCAAAGTATCCTTTTGCTAATTTTAGTCATTTTTTACGTCTAGCTCTTGTAACTGTTCCGCCTTTAACTCTTGCCATAGTATATTTCCTTTCTATATAATTAATCTAAATATCTTGAAACAAAGTGTAGCAAGATTATATTAAAGCTTTAAATCTCTTGAAGTCACTTTTTGACATTAATACAGATTTACGGGCATGACGTTTTTGTTTAGTTGATTTATTTTGTGCTAAGTGTGAACGGTAAGCTTGTTCTCTTAAAACTTTACCAGTTCCAGTAACTTTAATACGTTTCTTTAAAGCACTCTTAGTTTTCATTTTTGGCATTTTGTTCTCCTCGTGAAGAATCTTGTGCATTCTGTGCATTTTGATTCTTTTCTTTTAAGTATTTAGCGATTTTATTTTTATTAGGTTGGAGATTCATGTCTAAAAAACGGTCATTAACTAATTTAGGTTCAGTAGTTTTTTCAGCAACATTTTCAACACTTTCAAAAAAACGTTCTAAGACTGTTAAACCAAGATCTTTTCTTCCGATCTCACGTCCTCTTAGTTTTACAGATACTTTAATACGGTCGCCTTGCAGTAAAAAGTCACGAGCTTTTCTACTTTTAGTTAGTAAATCATTTTCACCAATCATTGGTGTTAAACGAATTTCTCGATTTTGGATATTCGTTTGTTTTTCTTTGATTTCTTTTTGTTTTTTCTTGCGATCGTATTTAAATTTTCCGTAATCTAAAATTCTTACGATAGGTTTAGGATCAACACTAATTAAAACTAAGTCCATTTTTTGACTAATTGCCAAGTCCAAAGCTTCACTTTTTGTTCTAACTCCAATTTTTTCTCCATCAGAATTTATGACAAATACCTTTGGGTATGGGATATCGTTATTTACAAAATGCTCTGAAGCAGGCTTTTTTCTTTTATCTGAATGATTAATAATTTCTCCTTAAAAATAAGTTTAAAGTAATCGCCCTCTACCTACCAAAAAAGCATCTAATATGATGCATTTAATTGTAGCTAAACCCAAAGCTATAGGGCTATCAGGTGAGAAGTTGATTCTACTTTCTGCAATTAAATTATATTGCTTATCTATTTTAGCACAAAAAATAATTATTATTGATTGTTTTTTGGTTTTTTTTCAATCGGTTATAATTATAATAATAAATATATTTATAAGGAGTTTTTATGATAAATAAAATTAAAGGAACTATCGACTATTCTCCTGAAAAAACTCAGGTTCGAAATCATATTTTTCAAGCTACTCGATTTTTGGCTTCCCAACTAGCTTACCAGGAAATAGATACTCCTATTATTGAGAATTTAGAGGTATTTTCAAGAAGTGTTGGAGATTCAGATATAGTTCGCAAAGAGATGTTTCAATTCACAGATAAAGGAAATAGAAACATTGTCTTAAGACCAGAAGGAACAGCAAGTTTTGTAAGAGCTTATGTAGAAAATAAGTGACATACTTTACCAAATCAAAAATTTTTTTATATTGGCCCAATGTTTCGCTACGAACAACCACAAAAAGGAAGATACCGCCAATTTTTCCAAATCGGTTTTGAACATGTCGGAGAAAAAAATTATTTAAAAGATTTAGAAGTTATTTTATTAGCCTACAATCTTTTAAATGCTTTTGCTAATGATGATTTTACTTTAAAAATTAACACAATTGGAGATAAAGAAACAAGAGATAAATATTCAAAAGCTTTAAAAGAATATTTTAGTCCTTATAAATCACAGCTTTCAACTATTTCACAAGAAAGACTTGAAACAGGTAATGTGTTACGTATTTTAGATGATAAAATTGATTCACAACTAGATTTTGTTAAAAAAGCACCAAAGATTTCAAAATACTTATCTGATGAATCAAAAAGATATTTTAAAAATTTATGTGGTTCTTTAAAAGAATGAGATATAGATTATAAAGTTTCAGAAGATTTAGTTAGAGGATTAGATTATTATGATGAAATAGTTTTTGAATTTATTGCAACTTCGCGTTCTGATAAATCGCAAGCTGCTATTATTGGAGGTGGGAGATATTCTAATTTAATTAATGAATTAGGAGGCCCCGCTTTATCAAGTGTTGGTTTTGCCTTAGGGGTTGAACGTTTAATGGACTTTTTTGATAATAACAAACTTTTATCAATTGAAAAACTCAAGGCACAAGATCAATCAACAAAATTTTATTTAGTTGCAACAGATAAAGAATCAGATATTAAAAATTTAATGCCTTTTTACATTGCTTTAAGCCAAATACCAAACTTCCAAGCTATTTTAGAATTTAGCTTAGTTAGGTCTAAAAAAGTATTAGAAAAAGCAAGTAAATATAACGCTAATTATATTATTACAACTGATTTAAAATACCCAGATTTATTTATTATAAAGAACTTGACAACTAAAGAAAGAATTACTTTTTCAAAGGAAGATGATGGTGTGTTCTTGCTTCTTAAATTCTTAATTAATGATATTGAATTTATCCCAGAATATACCTTAAATGCTATTGAAGAAATTTTGGAGGATGAATAATGACAAAACAAATTAATAATAATCAGTTAAGAAAAAACGATATTGGTCAAGATGTTACTTTATTTGGTTGAGTAGCAAATAAACGTAAATTTGGTGAATTAAACTTTGTTGATTTACGTGATAAATTTGGTATTACTCAATTAGTGTTTAATACTCCAATTAATTTTACTAAAGAAAGCGTTTTAGAAGTTACTGGAGAAGTAGTTGCTCGCAAAGATATTAATTATGACTTACCAACTGGTGAAATTGAAATAATTGTTAAAGAATATAAAGTTTTATCAAAAGCAGCTAATGAATTACCATTTCAAATTCGCGATGATATAGAAGTAAAAGAAGAATTAAGATTACAAAATAGATTTTTAGATCTCAGAAGACCAGTAATGCAAAATACTTTGGCATTACGTAATAAATTTATTTTTGCCCTTAGAGAATTTTTACAAAACCAAAACTTTATGGAAATTGAAACTCCAATTCTTTCTAAAGCAACTCCGGAAGGAGCAAGAGACTTTTTAGTTCCAACACGTAATTTTAATAGTTTTTATGCTTTGCCTCAAAGTCCACAACTCTTTAAACAACTTTTAATGATTTCGGGTTTTGAAAAATATTTCCAAATTGCAAGGTGTTTTCGTGATGAAGATTCACGAAAAGATAGGCAACCTGAATTTACCCAATTAGATATTGAAACAAGCTTTACTGATGTTCAAGATTTTCAAAGTTTAGTTGAACAAATGTTTCAATATGTTATGAAAAAAACACTTAATGTAAATTTAAAAATACCATTTGAAAGAATTACATACGATGAAGCTATTGCAAAATATGGTAGTGATAAGCCTGATTTACGTTTCGCAAAACATCTTATAGATATTAATGATTTTTGTAATGACACAGATTTTAATATTATTAAAAGTGCTCCAAGTAAAAGATTGTTAAAAATAACTGAACAAATCACAAAGAAACAATTTAAAACTTTAGAAGAAATTGCTAAGAAAAATGGAGCTAATGCCTTATTTTATTTTGTTGTAAATAAGGGCCAAGTTGAACATTCTAACTTTGCTTCTAAAGTTTTAATAGCAGTGGAAAATTTAATTCAAAAACAAACTGAGCAAGATGGTACATATTTAATTATTGCTAATTCATATAAAAACACTTCACAAGCTTTAGGCGCTTTAAGAACAGAATTAAATAATTGATTTAATTGAGCAACAAAAGAATATGTATTTAAGTGAATTATTGATTTCCCAATGTTTGAATATGATCAAGAAACTAACTCATGAGCAGCCGCTCACCATCCATTTACTCAGTTTAAGCATTCATTAGAAGAAGTCAAAAAACTGGATAAATCACAAATCAAAGCAAAAAGTTATGATTTAGTTTTAAATGGTTTTGAATTAGGTTCAGGTTCAGCAAGAATCTTTGACAAAGAAACTCAAAAAACAGTTTTTGACTTAATTGGCATGGACGAGGCAACTCAAAAATCAAAATTTGGATTCTTTTTAAATGCCTTAGAATATGGGGTTCCTCCACATTGTGGCATCGGACTAGGAATTGATCGTATAATTATGATTTTAGCAGGCCATAGCAGTATTAGAGATGTTATTGCCTTTCCAAAAAATTCAAAAAGTGAGGATATCTTCACTGGTGCTCCATCAACCGTTGCCAAAGACCAATTAGATGAAGTTTATTTAGAATTAAAACAAGATAAATAAGTTCAGCCCTTATTGGGCTGTTTTTTTATTCAAGCAAAAAACCATCAAACTTGTTTTGTATAGGCAAGTTTGATGGTAAAAAGTGATATATGAGAGTAAAAAATAATACTGGTCTATTTGAGAAATATTGTAATGAATAAAATAAAATACGAACTAAAATTATTATTAAACCCGGGTTTTGAAACAGAAAATTAAAAAGTTTTCAAGTGAAAGACTCACGAAGAAAGGAAAGAAAAACAGTTTTACTAAATTAAAACTATAAAAATATGCACATAATAAAAACTAAATTCATAGAGCAAATTCAAATAGACCATTGTAATTATAACATAATTTTTATTGCTAAGGAAATTTTAAAAAAATTACAAACAACAACCAGTAATGCTTGTTGTTTGTAATTAAGGTAGTATTTAAGTTTATTTTACCGTTTTGATTTATCATATGGTATTCCGGCAGCAGCTGGTCCATATGAGTTCTTACTTGAAAGAATCATAATAATTAAGGTAATTAAGTATGGTATCATTGCTAATAAATCAGCAAATTTATTTAATGAAGCACCAAGAGTATTGATTCCATAGAATGAGAAAGCAAGTAAGAATGAGAAGAATAATGAAACAATAACTGAAATACTAATTTTTCATCTTGAAGTAATCATAATAGCTAGGGCGATGAAACCAAACCCTTGCACATCTTTTGAAAGTGAAAATATATTAATTTGCACTTGGGCATAAATAGCACCGGCGATTCCGGCTATAAATCCAGATATCGCAAGGCCTTGCCATTTAATACGATTTACATTAATTCCAGCTACGTCGGCTGCTTGCGGGTTTTCCCCAACAGATCTAAATCTTAAACCTCATCTAGTTTTTCTAAGCGCAAATCAAGAAGCAACTGCAACTATAATAACAACTGCTAATTTAAATGAAACAATGTTGCGGTAAGTTCCAATTGCAGGAGATAAAGCTAACTCTTCACGTCCTCTAAAAACAATAACAGATCCAGCTTTTTGCGTTCTAGTTGTTAAGTATAAAACTACCATAGCTGCAATACCAGTTGCTAATACGTTAATAGCAAAACCAGAAACAGTTTGGTCTGATTTGAATTTAACTGCTGCTAAGCCAAATAATAAACCAAAAACTAAGGTAACAAAGCCAGCTAATAATGTTAGTGGAATTTGTGATCAAGCACTAGTAATATTTAATGAATCAGTGAAAATAACACTAAATACTGAATAAATAGCAGCTCCAAAAACCATAAACCCGTTAACAGCAATATTAACAGTTCCTGATCTTTCAGAGAAGATTCCGGAAATTGTTCCTAATAGCAAAATAACAAAGAAGAAAAATGTATAACTAAAAATTATTTCCATATTACATTCCTCCTTCAGTAGCTAAATCTTTAACTTTAAAAGCTTGTTTATATTTAGTTAAAACTTTTTTATTAAAATCTAAGAATAAAGTTTCTTTTAATAAATTAAAGTTTTGTTTACGGTTTTGAACTTGGTTTTTAAATTTATTTTTTGAATCACGATAATTATTTAAACCTGCATCATTACGTTTTGCGATATGTTCAAATTTAGCTTTTGATAATTTAGTATAAAAATTTAAAAGATCTTCTTCGTTCATATTTTTTGAGGCTTTAATTTGGTTATAAACTTCTTTTTGATATAGTGATTCTTGTTTTCTAAAGTTTAAACGTGTTTTTAAGTTAGCAAAATATAATTTAAATAAGCGTAATTTCTCAGGTAAAATGTATTTAAATTTACTTGAGTGATAAACTTTAAAGTTATACCAATAAGTTTTATTAGTGCTTAAATATCCATATTTAACTAAGCTTCGAATCACCCTAAATTTATAGAAAATAATAGCTAAAGCAGACATAAAGATAATAATACCAGTAATGATTGGGAAAAAGTCAAAAGTAACTTTTTCTGATCCTCTTAAAAAGCTAAATCCAATTTGAGCAGTATTAATCAGAGAATAGAAAATTGAAGTAAATAAAACACCAATTGGACTATTTAAGGCAATTAAGGCAATAGCAATTGCTTCAAACCCAATAGCCATTGGGGCAGAAGCTGCTTCTAATTTATTATTTTTAAGAATAATTAGGAAAAATCCAGCAATCCCTGATAAGGCACCAGAAATACCCATAATACTTACTACAAGTAGTTTTTCGTTAATTCCTACATATTTAGCATTAGTTTTATTTAATCCAACCATTTTTATTTTATATCCAATAGCTGTTTTGCTGTAAATAAATCAGACAAAAATAACTAAAGCAATAATTAAGCCAATTCCAAAGTAAATAAATAAGTTTTGGTATTCAGAACTAATAAAAATATTTTTTGTGCCACTAACTGGGTCAAAGTAACTAAATGATTCTTTTCCAAAAGCTTCATTACCTTGTGTAAATAAATATTTTGCAATATAAGTAATAATTCAGTTTAAAAAGATTGTTGAAATAACTTCATGTACATTAAAGAATGCTTTTAAAAACCCTGAAATAAGTCCAATAAACATTCCCATGATAATAAAGACAAAGAACATTCCAATTAAAAATTCTAAAGAAATATTTTCAATATCTAATTTTAATCCAATAATAATTGCAAAGAAAATAATTGCAGGGAATGTCATTTGACCTGAAACACCAATATTAAATAATCCCGATTTAAAGCCAATTGAAATAGCTAAACCAGAAAAAGCAAAGAAAAGGAAATAAAGTAAGAAAGTACTACGGTTAGATTCAGTACTTGAAAATCTAAAAATATATGTTACAAATGAGAAAATAGTTGTGTTTTGTGGATTGTCACCTGTGGTTCCAATAATTCAATAAATAATTGAAGCAGCTAAAATACCAAAGAAAACAGCTCAAATAGAGGCAAAAATCTTTCTTCGGCTATTAGCTTTTTCTTCAAACATGAAGAATCTGCGTGTTTTTTCACCAAAATTTACAACAGGATTGTCTGCATATAAACCTTTTTTCATTAGTTTATTCCTTTCTCTTCGTTTTTATGTGCCATATAAATACCAATTTCAGTTCTTGTTAAATCTTTAGCTTCTTTGACAGCTAAAATTTCACCAGTGTTGATAACAGCAATTTTATCAGCTAAAGCTAAAACTTCATCAAGTTCATAGGAAATTAATAAGATAGCTTTACCATTCTTTTTCTCTTCTAAAATTTGTTCATGAATATTTTTAATTGCTCCAACGTCTAATCCACGAGTTGGTTGAACAATTAAGATAAAATCATGAGGAGAGTTCATTTCGCGACCAACAATAAATTTTTGTTGGTTTCCACCTGAAAGTTGGCGCGCTTGAGAAATACCATTTCTTGCCCCTCTAACATCATATTTATTAATAATATTTTTAGTTTCTTCTTTAATTGCTTTTTCGTTAAAAATACCAAATTTAACGTAAGAAGAATCTCATAATCTACGTAATACGGTATTATATTTGATGTTATAATCAAGTACTAAACCATGTTTATGTCTATCACTTGGAATAAATGATAAACCAAGTTTAGAAATTTCATAAACTGATAAATTTTGTAAATCTAAATATTCATCTTTGTCTTGATCACCTTGTTTAACTTTAGTAAAAAATAATTCTCATTTATAAAAATACATTAATAAAACAATTGCTGCAATTAAGATAGAAACATACATTAAGGCATAAATAATGTTATTAGTTGTGACGCTTAAAGTAGCTCTAATGTTGGTAAATGCAAGGAAAACTAAAATAATGAATGCTATGATGTATAAAATTGAATTTAGTACAACAACACAAATATGATGAAATAAATTATTTTTATCAAAAATTTGTCTTGAAAGATGTAAAGCTTTAAAAATAAAGACTAGATTTCAAGCCATTAAAATTCCATTAATTAGTAATAAAATTAAGGTCACTAATGGGATAATTTGTGATTCTTTTAATATAAAGGCTGAAAGTCATAAAATTAATAAAGTTATTGTTGTCACTAAATATGTTATTTTAGTTAAATAAATAATGCGGCGCACTTTACTTGAAAAATTGCAAAAGACAATATTTTCAAGTTTCTTACGGTTTTTTACTTCACTATTTACAGATTGATAGAAAAAGACAGCTGACATAGCATATAAAAAGCCACCAATTATTTTATAAATAACATTAATATCTTTAGCTTCTGGGGTTAGTACCATTAAAATAGTTCCAGCAATAAATGTTAAAAAGAACATTAAGACACTAAAGTAAGTTTTAGTTTTATTGGCTTTTTGAATTATTTTTAGTTTTTCTTTAATTAAAGGGGTTTTAGTTAACCTAATTATACCATTAGAAGGTTTTTTCATCCCACTAATTACATATTCTAAGTCAGTTTGACCATTACCTTCGACCCCTGCAATAGCTACTATTTCACCACTTCTAATTTGTAATGAAATATTTTTGAGTGGTTTTTCACCTTCAGTCGAAACATTTTGAACATCTAAAATAATTTTATTTTTAGATGTGTCAGTGTACTGATTACGAGCATTTTCCACTTCACCACCTACCATACGGTTTGCCATTTCTTCAATGGAAACATCTTTAACAGCGAAATTACCGGTAACTCTTCCGTGACGAATAACAGTTGCATTATCTGCAACTTCTTTTATTTCACCTAATTTATGTGAAATAAATAAAATTGTTTTACCTTGTTGTTTGAATAATTTAAATGTATTTAAAAGACCTTGAATTTCTTGGTCTGTTAAAACAGCTGTTGGCTCATCAAAAATCAATATTTCAGAATCACGGTAGAGCATTTTCATGATCTCAACTTTTTGTTGGGTAGCAACTGTTTCTGTTCCAGTTAGTTTATTTAAGTCAAAATGCAAATCAAATTTATTTTGAATTGTTTTAATTTTTCTAATTGCGGGTCCAAAGTCAATAATCCGAGTGATTTTATTAACGTTTTTCGAACCAAGCGCAATATTTTCTAAGTTAGTATAAACATCAACTAATTTAAAGTGTTGGTGCACCATACCAATCCCTAATGCATTAGCGTCATTAGGGCCTTTAATTAATACTTCGTTGTTATTAACTTTAATAACACCAGTATCAGGTGAATAAAGCCCAAACAAAATTGACATTAAGGTACTTTTTCCAGCACCATTTTCGCCAATTAAAGCATGAATTGTTCCTTTTTCAACTTCAAAACTAATTTCTTGGTTAGCTTTAATAGTTCCAAAAGATTTAGAAATATTAACAAATTCAATTGCATTGATTTTTTCCATTTTAACCTCCTTTCACTATATTTCATTAAAAGTAAATGCTATTATTTGAAAGAATAAACCGCCAGCAGGCGGCTTATAAAAAAGCTTTAAAAAATTATTGGTTTACTAAATTTAAAAGTGCATCAACTAATGTTTTAATTGAGTTTTCGTCAGTAGCTGCTTGTGCATCTTTAGTAGCTTTTGGCTCGCTAACGAATTTTTTTTCTTCAGCTGAAAGTGCATTAAATTTAGTTTTAGCTTCTTCAATAGCAGCTTGCATTACTGCTCTTTTAGCTGTATCTGCAATTGTTGAAGGTGCAAGACCTACTCAACCTTCTGCAAATCCACCGTAGTAATTGTTTTTTGTTCCTTGTTTAAAGGCAGAAATTTTGGTTTCAAGAGCTTGAATACCAAATACTTTAGCTAAAATAATATCATATGTTGCTTGTGCAATATTTTTAAGAACTGAAGTTGCGAAGTATCCTGAACTACTTGGAATTGCTTTAGATTGGTCAACATCAACACCAACAACTAATTTATCACGGTAAGCTTCGTTACTTGTAACTGATTGTACTGTTTGAGTTGTTGCAGGTCCAGCAACTGGATAAACAATTTTAGCTCCTGTACCTAACATATTGGTAATTGCTGAGTTTTGAGCATCATTTGCTTCAAATCCAGCATTTAAATTAATGCTTTCTGCATGTTTTGTTTTTAAAGTTGGGTTAGCATCATTTCATGCTTTAATACCTTTTAAATATCCAGTAATAAAGTCAGTAACTCCAAAGAATGCTCCACCACCTAATGTAGCTAGTTTTCTTGATTCTGGTGCATTAGCATACTCTGTTGATAAGTATTTTGAAAGGGCATATCCAAGTTGTCATGAAGCTTGGTTAACATCAAAGTTTAAAGCGTAGAAATATTCATAATCAGTATCAACTGTAAAGTCAATTCCGATAATAACAACTTTATTTTGTCTTAATTTAGCAATGTTTTGCTCTATGAATTTTTTAATTTCATTACCATGAGCAAATCCTGGTAAAACAAGCACATTAGTACCAGTATCAACAGCTGTACTATATGATTGTTGATAAGTAGATTTAGTAGGTTTTACAGTAACAAACTCAAATGATTGTTCTCTATCTGATTTTTGAGTTTGATCACCAATTGCGTTTAAAGCTTCTCAAGCTGATTGGTTAAATGATTTATCAGTTACATTACCTGTATCAGTAATTAAAGTAAATTTTAATTTTTTAGCTTTAATTGCATCTGATTGTACATAATCGTGAGTTAATGTTGAATTAGTGGTAAGCGCTGCAACTCTTTCGCTAGTTGCAACATAATCACCATCACGTCTGTGATATCCTGATTCTGGAGTTTGTGATCCTCCACATGAAACTGCAATAGCAGGCACAAGTAATGAACCAATACCTGACATTGAAAGTAAAATTTTTTTGAATTGCATAAATGCTCCTTATTAATATTTGATATATGGTTTATATTATGTATAATATATTTAAATTTGTGTACTAATAATATTATAAAGTATTATTAAAAATATATAAATAAGTTATTAAATTTTAACCTAATTATTAATTGATAATTTTGTATATTATGAAACTTTTTTAGCTTCTTCAGGAATATTAACAACTTGTTTGCTGTATTTATCAGCATTTAAATATGATGCTAAATTACTTTCAAATTTGTTTGGATCTAGTGTTACACCACTGTCAGAAACTTTTTTAGCATAATCAATTAAAGTATCAATATATTTATCACCTTCATATGCTAAAGTTACTCCTTCATTAGTATCAACATTTAGCATGGTGTATCCATCTCCACCAGCTAAAATAAAGTCATTTGTTACAATGTAGTAATTTTTGTTTGGATCAATTGCTTTACCATTAATTTTAAAGCTAGTTGTATCAGCTTCCCAAACATGTTCTTGTAATTGTGTTTTAGTATTTAATTTCTTTACAGCATTAACTGTATATGAAATGTTTGTTGAAAGTTGCGAGAATCCTCCAGATTTACCAGCACCCAAACCGTGTTTTAAGGCTTCAACAAGAACTGATCCTTTAACTCTAACAGCAGCAATTCTGTTTCCAAAGGGGCTGACTGCTAAAGCATTACCGCGGGTGATTTCACCTTGTTTTAAGTCAGAACGTAAACCACCTCCATTTAATAATCCAATAGTGTTATCTAAAGTCCCTGATTCAAAGTTGTCTCTAGTTGTTCAAGGTGCTTGGCTTACAAAGCCTCAAGCTAATGCATCAGCAGCATAAGTACCTAAACTTGTTGGCATTAATCTTCCTTTTCAATATGGAGTGCCATCAATACTTACACTAGTCACATGTTCGAAAACTCCAGGTGAATCAAAAACTTTTACTGAGTTTTCCTTAGCAAAAACTGTTTTAAGTCTAGATAATAATCTATCACTTAAATTAGCATTGTAAATTTCAATTTGACTAATATCTCTTAACACTTGGAATACTTCAGTAATTTTGCCTGTTTCAGTATCAAAAGTAATATCAATATCACCTAAATATTTAGTATATGCTTCAGTTTGGGTGATATAAATATTTTTTTGATCACTAACTTTATCTTTATTATTGATTGGCACAAGTGAATGGCTATGACCATCAATAATTAAGTCTAAACCCTCTCCTTGATCTTGCGCGGCAATATAATCAGATGTTCAAGTTGCATCATTTCTTCCAGTACCTAAGTGGGTAGCTGCAATAATAAACTTAATTTCTGGCTCATTTTGTTTAATTTCATTAACAACTTTTTTCAACTCATCACTTGGCGCTCTAAATTCAACTAGAGCTGAATTTTTAGGGTGAGAAGTATAAACTGTGTCTGGTGTTGTTAAACCAATAACAGCTACTTTAATACCACTTTCTAAATTTTTAGTAATATATGGTTTAAAAACCCTTTGACCAACTTTAGCTTGGTCATAGTTTTGAGGTTTCGTAGCCTCATTTGCATAATCTTTATAATAAATATTAGCAGAAATAAATGGCATAGAAACATTATTTTGCTCTGTAGAAGTACTTTGGTTTAATTTTAAAATATGTTCTAAACCATAGTCAAACTCGTGGTTACCAACTGTTACTGAGTCATATTGCATATACTTTGCAATTTGTGAAATGGTTTTTCCTTTATCTGAATCTGATAAAGGTAAACCTTGTACCATATCACCAGCAGAGATTAATAAATCTCGTTTTTTATCTGCTAGGTATTTACTGGTTTCAACCATTCCAGCATATTTATTGTATTTAGAATCATCAAATTCAATTCTTCCATGTTCATCATTAGAATGGAAAATTTTAATCGTTCTCAGTTTTGAATTTTCTAAAGACTCGGCTTCTCTTAATCTTGTAAATAAATAATTATATTCATGTACAAGTGGGGTAAGAGTTACCTTAGCTTCAAAGAATAAGTTAAAGATTTTATCCTCAACAGTTAACTTCTTAGTTTCATCTTTTTCATTAGAATATTCAGTTTTTAACTTATCTAATTCTTTTGCAAAAGATGCAATTTTTTCATTATAACGAACATTGTTTTGTCTGTATAATTCTCTAAGTCTTTGTGCAGAAGGTTCGCTCTTTTGTCTTGAAGGTTGATCAACTGGATCTTTTCTTCTATTATCCGTACATGAAACCACAGTTGTAAACCCTGTAGTTAGTGCAGTAATTGAAGCAAGATTTAGTAGTAATTTCTTATATTTCATAAATAAGCTCCTAATAATTAAAATTGTGTATATTTTAATTATATAATAAATTCGGATGCTTAACTATGACTAGGCAATGAAAACTTAATATTTTTTTCTAGCTAATATTAATTATTTTTTAATAAATTTAATATAAAAAAGGTCTATAGTTCCAAAAATTTTTAGTTTACATTAATTAATTTTCAATATTTTCTAAATTATGTTTTAATATTTCTATATATTTTGTCTATTTCGTTTATTATTAACATAAGCAAAATTTATAATAAAATTAATTTTTTAATAAATTAAAAAATTAGTAATACGAAATCACTCGGACTAACTAAACCAAGTAAAGTTAAAGTACTAACTATATTATTTATAAGCTTTATAAGGCGGGTTATTTTAAAAATAAAACCTAATTAAATAGCTGGCTTTTCTAAATTAAAATAATTATAAATATTAAAGATTTAATTATGCAATAGCATAAGTTTTTATATTAAATGTCAAAAACAACAGAAATACTTTTCTGCTGTTTTATTTCTTAAACCTCATTAAATTGTGATTTATATAAATTATAATAAAATCCTTTTTGTCCTAATAGCGAATCGTGGGTTCCTCGTTCAATAATTTTTCCATCATTAACTACGAGAATCAAATCAGAATTTTTAATTGTGCTAAGGCGGTGCGCAATTACAAAAGCAGTTTTATATTCCATTAATTTAAACATTGAAGCTTGGACGATTCTTTCGGTGCTTGAATCAATATTTGAAGTAGCTTCATCTAAAATTAAAATGTTACGATTTGATAAAATTGCTCTTGTTAATGATAGTAATTGTCTTTGACCTTGTGAAATATTAGCACCATTATTTTCAATTAAAGTATCATAACCTTTTTCCATTGATAAAATAAAATCATGAGAATGTGTCATTTTTGCAGCCTGAATGATTTCTTCTTTGGTAGCATTAGGATTTGAAATTTTTAAATTATCAATAATTGATTCGTTAAATAAAAACGAATCTTGCAACACAATAGTCATAATATCTCTTAAATTTCGAGTATCTATTTCTTTTAGCTCATGACCATCAATTTTTATGCTTCCAGAGCTATATTCATAATATTTAGATAATAAATTAACAATTGTTGTTTTTCCTGCACCAGTAGGCCCCACAATGGCAATTTTTTGCCCTCTTTTAGCAGTAAATGATGCTTCTTTTAATTGGTAAGTTTCTGAATTATGATTATATTTGAAAAATACATTTTCAAATTCAACAGTTCCTTTAACAGATTTATATTCAAAAATGTTAGTATCTGCATTAAAAATTTTTCAAGCGTAAAAACCATATGGATCATTAGTTTGTGTTTCCTGAAAACTATTTGTTTCAGAATTTAAAGCAACTTTAACGATTTTAATTTTTTGATCTTTAACTGCTGGTTCTGGCTCAGCTAATAAATTACCAATCCTTGTAGCTGAAGCAACAGCGCTTTGAGCCCCAAAAATTGTTCCAAGAGCATTTTGGAATGGTCCAAGGAAGTTTCAGTTTAAAGAAATATAAGTAACAATTAAACCAGAAGTTGCAATAGTTGAAGCATTGCCCATTATACCTGGAACACCTCAAATTGGTTCTTGTCTAAAGAAAAAGAACGCTGAAATTCCAGCAATAACTAAAATAATAATGTTTGACATTATTGAATAAATAATTTCAAAACTTCTTGAAACTAAGTCGCTTTTAAAACTTACATTTCTAATTTCTCTTGTTAAATCTTCTAGTTGTTTTAAAATTGGTTTTTGTTTTTCAAATGAATTAGTAATTTTAGTATTTGTTAAAGTTTCTTCAACAAAGGCATTTAATTTTCCAAATGCATGGCGAACGCTTTCAAAATATGGTTGAGATTTTTTAATTAAAAGCATCACACAAAATAACATTAATAAGGTTAACGGAATTACAATTAATGTTAATTTTGCTGAAACTAAAAACATAATTATTAAAGATAAAGTAATATTAATAAAAGCGTTAATAATAGCAGATAAAACTTGATTTAATGAAAAGGCAATATTAGTAACATCGCCAATTACTGTTGAAATTAAATCACCAGCTTTATTGCGATCATAAAAACTAATATCAAGTTTTAACATTTTGGCAATTAATTTCTTCCGAATGTTAGTGGCAGTTCCAAAACTTACTTTAACAAAATATCTATTTTCTAAGTAGCGAAATAATCCATAAGCTATATAACAACTTGCTAAAAGCACTAAGACTAAAGCGAAGCGGCTAGTATCAAAATCCTCAAAAGGACTTTTTCCATTTGCAATTGGATCAAAAAATGAGCTAACAACTAAACCAATTAATAAACTTCCAAAAATATATGCAATGGCGTTAATAAAGGAAAAAATACCACCAAGCATAGTTTGTTTTTTAAAATCTTTGGCAAAAGAAAATAAAAGTTTAATTGCTTGTCATGATGAAAATTTTTCTTTCATAAATCTCCTTTGCTATTGTTCTAATTGGTTTTGGTAAACATCTTGATACCATGCACATCTATTAATTAGTTCTTCGTGTGTTCCAATATCTAAAATCTCGCCATTATTTAAAACTAAAATTTTGTCGGCTTGTTTAATTGAATTTACTTTTTGCGAAATTATAACTGTGGTACACTTATAATTTTTTGCGATATTTTCAACCATTTTTTTAGCAGTTAAATTATCTAAAGCACTAGTGGTATCATCTAAGATTAATACTTTAGGATCAGTCAAAAGTGTTCTAGCTACTGATAAACGTTGTTTTTGTCCACCAGATAAGTTTTTTCCTCTTTGTTCAATTATGTGCTCATAAGTATCAGGAAATGAAGTGATAAATTCCTTAGCACAAGCGCTTTCAATAGCTTTATTAATTTCATCTTCCGAAGCATCTTCTTTAGCAAATTTTAAATTACTTTCAATAGTTCCTGAATAAAGCAAAGCTTCTTGGAATACAATTCCAACTTGTTTATGTAAATCAGCTGAATTAATCTGATTTACTTCTTTATCAGCTATTTTAACACTACCTTGAGTATATTTCATATTATTAACTAAAATATTAGCTAAAGTAGATTTACCTGATCCAGTAGGTCCAATAATTCCTAATGTTTGACCTGCTTCTAATTCGAAATTAATATTTTTAAGAGCATAATTTTCTGAGGTTTTAAAATATTTATAACTAAAATTTTCAATCTTGATTGAATATTTTGAAGGGTCATGTGGCAATGTTTCACCATTTGAAACTATTAAATTATCATATTTTGCATTAATAACATCGATAATTCTTTTTGATGAAACTCTTGCTCTAAAAAATGTTCCCAAAAATTGACCAAACATTGAAACTCCAAGGGCCATCATAAATTCATATTCAATAAACGTGTTGATCTTTGCAATTAATTTACTTACATCTTGTGAAGGATTATCTGCTAATAAGCGATATCCTCCATAAAAGATAAATACAATAACTAAGTTAACTGCAAAAAAGAAAAATGGTAAATTAATTGAAAAGATATTAAAAACATTAATACCATTATCTTTTCAAGCTTTATTAGTTTGGTTAAATTTTTGATATTGATATTCTTGTAAGTTATATGCTTTAATCAACCTTGCTCCGTTAATTATTTCATTAACTGATTTAGTGTTATTATCAATAATTGTTCTTCCTTTAATAATTAATGGCATAACTTTAATTAAAATATATATAATTGAACCAATAATTAATGGAACTATCGCTACAATTGTTCAAGTTAAGGTTAAATCTGTTAATAAAGCAAAAATTAAACCAAATGCTATGAATAATGGGGCTTTGATTAAAGCACTAGTTGCACCTACTAAAAATTCTCAAAATACTGCAACATCATCATTAATTCTTGTGATCAATGATTCAACACTAAAATGTGAAATATCTTTTAAACTTAATTTTTGATATTTAGCATATAAAATATTGCGATAAAATTCTGAAGCATTTTCACCAGCTCAAACTATAATAAATAAACTACCAAAAGATGTTAAAGCTCCGCTAATAATTAAAGCAATTGTTGAAACTAATAAAAATATAAAAGCAGAGGTAAAGTCTTTGGCGCTATATATAACATTTTTAAAAACTTCAATTTCATATAACTCTTTTTTATCGATTAATAAGGGTAAAAACTGGGAGATAAAAATTGGAGTTAACATTGTTAACCCAACATTTAAAACTAAAATTAACACCCCAATTAAAAACTGTATCTTAATTTTCTTTGGTAAGATTTTAAGTGTTTGGATCATATTAACCTCATAGTCTACATATAACATTTTTTATATTAATTTTATAATATTTTTATAAAAAAGTTATAAAAAAAATGGCGATCACGAGAGGATTCGAACCTCTGACCACAAGCTTAGAAGGCTCGTGCTCTGTCCTGCTGAGCTACGCGACCACTCGTATAAATTTTAACATAAATTATAAAAAATCAAAAAAATTCAATATAATTTTTAATACTATATTCAAAATATAAGGAGAATTATGGATAAAACCAAAAAAAGAGTTGTTATTGGCTTAAGTGGTGGAGTAGATTCATCAGTAGCTGCTTACTTATTAAAAGAGCAAGGATATGAAGTAATTGGACTTTTTATGCGAAATTGAGATAGTCTTGCTAATAATGATATTTTAGGTAATGATACTTTAAATGACCAAGTTTGTCCACAAGAAGTGGATTATGCTGATGCTATTAAAGTAGCAAAAAAACTCCATATTCCTCTGCACAGAGTTGACTTTGTTAAAGAATATTGGGATAACGTTTTCCAAAATTTCCTTGAAGAATATGCTAAAGGCAGAACTCCTAACCCAGATATTTTGTGTAACAAATATATAAAATTTAATTCTTTTGCTAAATATGCTTTTGAAGAGTTAAATGCCAATTACATTGCCATGGGCCACTATGCCAAAGTTGAAAATGGACATTTATACAGGGCTAAAGATCATAATAAAGATCAAACTTATTTTTTAGCTCAATTAACTAGCGAAAAATTAGCAAAAGTCCTTATGCCTTTAGCTAATTTAACTAAACCAGAAATTAGGCAAATAGCAACTAATTTAGATTTAGTAACTGCCAATAAAAAAGATTCCACAGGAATTTGTTTTATTGGGGAAAGAAATTTTGGACAATTCTTGCAAAATTATATTCCAGCACAAGAAGGCAATATTGTTGATATTACCACAAAAAAAATTGTTGGAAAACATGTTGGAGTTTTTTATTATACAATTGGGCAACGTAAAGGATTAAACCTTGGTGGCAACAAAGAACCTTATTATGTTTGTGGTCATAACGTTAAAGAAAATATTTTATATGTTGCTCCAAGTTCAAAACCAGAATATTTACTTTCTGATTCCTTAGTTGCTTCAGGTTATACTTTCAACAACTTAGATTATGATAAAAATAATCTAAGTGCAAAATTTAGATATCGTCAACAAGATATTAAAGTTACAATAGAAATTTTAAACCAAAATCAAATTAAAGTATTTTACCCCCAAACTTCTTCAGCAGTTACTCCTGGGCAACAAGTTGTCTTTTATGATGGAGATAAATGCATTGGCGGGGCAACTATTGATGAATTATTTATTAATGATAAAAAAATAGATTACTTATAGGAGTATTTATGAATTCAAAACTTATTAGAGCTAAATGATTAAACTTTTTTGAAGCAAATGACCATTTAATTATTCCTTCAAAAAGTTTAATTCCACAAAATGACCCTTCGCTTTTGTGAATTAATAGTGGAGTAGCAACATTAAAAGAATATTTTGAAGGTAAAAAAAATCCACCTTCAACTAAAATGGTTAACTCACAAAAAGTTATTCGTACTAATGATATTGAAAATGTTGGAGTAACTGCAAGGCACCATACTTTTTTTGAAATGCTTGGTAATTTTTCAATTGGTGATTATTTTAAAAAAGAGGCAATTGAATTAGCAACAAAATTTTTGCTTGAAGAATTAAAATTAGATAAAGATAAGCTTTATTTCACCTACTATTATGAAGATTTAGAAACTAAAAATTTATGAATCAAGCAAGGTTTTAGTGAGGAACATATGATTGCAGGAGATAAAAAAACCAACTTTTGAGAAGTTGGTTCTGGTCCTTGTGGGCCTAATACTGAGATCTTTTATGATCGTGGGACTAAATATGATCAAAGAGGTGTTGAACTATTAAAAAATGATATTGAAAATGATCGTTATATTGAAATTTGAAATATTGTTTTTTCAACCTTTAACTCAGATGGACAAGGGAATTACACTGAATTAAAACAAAAAAACATTGATACTGGTGCAGGATTTGAAAGAATTGTTTCAATCTTGCAAGATGCTCCTACTAATTTTGATACTGATTTATTTTTACCAATTATTCATGAAATTGAAAAATATACTAAATATAGATATGATGCAGATAATTATTTCGTCAAAGAACCAAAGCAAGCTGAAATAAATACATACTTTAAAGTTATTGCCGATCATATGAGAGCTGTAGTTAATGCAGCTGGTGATGGAGCTAAGCCTTCAAATGTAGGTCGAGGATATATTATTAGACGTCTAATTCGCCGCAGCCTATATTTCACTATGTTATTAGGTATTAAAAAACCAATTTTACATAAATTAGTTCAAGTAGTTAAAAATACTCTTCCGTATGAATATAATCAAGATCAAATTATCAAAATTATTATTGATGAGGAACAAGCTTTTGCTAAAACAGTTGAAAATGGCCGCCAACTTTTAAATAAACATATTTCAGAGGACCAAAAAATCTTTGATGGTGCTTTAGCATTTAAATTATTTGAAACTTATGGCTTCCCGTTTGAATTAACTGAAGAAATTTTAGCTTCACAAGGTATTTCAATAGATAAAGAAGCTTATTTAGAGGCTAAAACCAAACATGAAAATGCAAGTAAAGGAAATAAAGTTTCGGGAATGGATAAAGTTATCAACTCTTTAACTTTGATAACTCAAAAAGTTGATAACTTTGTTGGCTATGAATTTATAGAAGCTAAAACAGAAATTTTATATTTACTAGATCAAGAAACAGAACAAGAAACTATTGAAGGTATTGGATATTTAGTTTTAAAACAAACACCTTTTTATGCCACAAGTGGGGGTCAAAGACATGATAAAGGTTATATCACACAAAATAACCGTAAGATTACTGTTTTAGATGTCTTTAAGGATAAATATGGTAATCATATTCATAAAGTAAGCGGAACTATCAATAAAATAGATCCAGTAGAATGTTTTGTTGACCCAAAGATTCGTTTAGGACTTGAACGTAATCACTCTGGAACTCACTTTTTATTTGCTGCTTTAAGAACGGTTTTGGGTCCACAAATTAAACAACTAGGAAGTGATAATAACGAAGAAAGATTGACATTTGATTTTCCAGCTGATACTAAACCTACTAATGAACAAATTGCAAAAATTGAAAACTTAGTCAAAAGTTACATTAAACTTTCTTCAACAAGACATTATTTAAATATGACAACTAATCAAGCTAAAGAAATGGGTGCTATTATGACTTTAGAAGAAGCAGAATATATGGACCCTAATTCAGTTAGAATTGTTAAATTTGATAATATTACAGCTGACTTATGTGGTGGAACTCACCTGAGTAATTCAGGCAAATTAGAGAATTTTAAAATAATTAGTGTTGAAAAAAAATCAGCTACAGTTTTTCGAATTAGAGCTATTTCATCCCATAGACTAGTTAATGAATATTTAAAAAATAAACAAGACGAATTATTACAAGAAGTTAATAATTTAATTAACCGGAATAAATTATTAGATCAAAATTATACTTTTGAACCTAATTTAAATAATAATTTAGAAGATTCAATTAATCTTCTAAATAATGCAATTAGTCAAATTAGAAATGACTATGTTAAATTACAAAAACAAAAAGAAACTAATACTTTATTTTCATATGACAATATTGAATTTAAAACATTTAAAGGTTTTAAATTTAGTTTACTAGAAGTTTCCATGCAAGATAATCCAAAAGTTATAGCCACGACCTTACGAGAAAAATATTTAGATACCACATTTTTTGTCGTCACTAAAGGTTTAAATCCAATGCTTGTTGTTGCTTCTAAAATTTTAAATTCTAACTTTTTAGCCCAACAAATTTTCCAAAAATTTAATGGAAAAGGTGGTGGAAATGCTATTTTATCAATGGGTAAAATTGCATCTACAGAAAATTTAACAAAATTCATCCAAGAAGGTTTAAATTGAGAAAATTAGCTCTAGATATTGGAACTAAAACTTGTGGCTTTGCTATAACTGACGAATCAGAAATTATTGCTAGTAATTTAGAGACTCTTAGATACCAAGAGGATCAAGCGCTAGAGAAAATCATTGAATATATAAAAAATTTAGAAGCTAAATATAAAATTGATGGTTTAATAATTGGTTATCCAATAAAACTAGATGGAAGCAAAAGTCCAACAACTTTGTTTGTTGAAAAAGTTGTAGCAGCTTTAAAACAAAATCTAAATTTACCATATCTATTAATTAATGAACAATATTCCACAAAAAAAGCACATCAAATTATGATTAATGCAGGATTAACTCGGCAAAAACGTAAATTACATAAAGATAAAATGGCAGCCCAATTAATTTTAGAAGATTATTTAGAATATTACCAAAACAAGTGAGACAAATAATGAATTGAAGAACTATTTTAATAATTTCCGCAGTCATTGCAATTGCTGTAGGTTTTAGTGTTTATATTGGTATATTAATATGAACAAAAAAATATACTAAAAAATATGTGCAAAAATTACAACGAGAATCATTTGAACAAATCAAATCATTACGTAATGATATTGGTATTTTACCTTTCGAACTCGAAAATTATTTTAAAAATAACATTAATCCATATGATATTGAAGGAATGATTAATACAGTTTTTATCAACAAATATTATGATAAATTAATCTTAGCTAACAATCATGAATTTGCCTTTTCATGTTTAGCTATTAAAACACAAGGTAAGACATATTATGATGTTCAAAATCTTGATTTACCTAAGTTAAATCAAGCTGTTTTAAAGCACCCCGATTTATACCAAGATAATATAAATTTATATAACGAGCAAAATCTTGATTTTATTGGAGTATTTGATTCAACTTATAATTTAGAAACTATTTTTAATAAGTTTTACCACAAGCTTAATGAATCAGGTATGATTTGCATTAGATTGCAAAATATTTCAAGAAAAGAGCTCAACAATTTTTCTCTTTTCTTGAAAAACAAAAAAATAAATTTTGAAATTTCGTATTTTTCAACAAGATTTCTATTTATTACCAATAAAAATCATGAAAATATAGTAAAATAGTAAAACTATAATAATCTAGGGAGTGTTAATGAGCGAAATAAACAATCAAAAAATATATCTTTCAAAAGAAAAATATGATGAATATCTTACAGAATATAATAAATTAATTAATGTTGAACGTCCTGCGGTCCAAGAAGCTTTAAAAGAAGCAAGGGCACAAGGTGACTTATCTGAAAATGCAGAATATGATGCGGCCCGTGAAAGGCAAGGTGTTGTTGAGGGGCGGATTAAAGAATTAGAAGTTATTATTGATCGTTCAATTATTATTGAATCTAATTCAAACCGCACTGATGATAGTGTAAGTATTAACACTGAAATTGAATTTTTAGATTTAGATAATAATGTTACTAGAACCGTGAAAATCACTGGTTCACATGATGCCAATCCATTTGAAAGCAAAATTTCAACTGCTTCACCACTTGCTTTAGCAATGATAGGAAAACAAGTTGGTGAAGAAATTGAAGTTGAAGCTCCAATTAAATATAATATTCGCATTCTTTCAATCAAACATTTATAATTTAATTGACAAAATTCTAAAACACTTAAGTTGTTTTAGAATTTTTTATACATTTTTAATATATACTAATTTTGGTGTATAATTAGTCAATATATTCAGCATTTGAACTTATAAATTATAAGGAGGTTAAATGTCAAAAGAGAAAAAAATTGGTCTAGTTTTATCAATTGCAATGATCGTCGGTTCCGTTGTCGGGATTGGAATCTTCTTTAAAAATGGTTCAATTTCTAAAGCAGTTGATGGAGATGGAGTATCATGATTATTTGCTTGAATTATTGGTGGGCTAATATCAATGGCTGCTGCTGTATCTTTTGCTGAAATTGGATCATTTAAAAATGGTAAATTACAAGGTCTTAGTAACTGAGTTTATAAAATTACTAAAAATCCAAAACTAGCTTACCATAATTCACTTGGTTATGCATTTTTTTACTGAGGAATTTTAAATACGGTACTTGGAATTTTTGCATCTGAAGCTTTATTTTATTTCTTTGTTCTTTCTGATGTGATTTCTTATAAATCAATCACCATAGCAACTCATATATTTGTTGGATTAGTTATAACTGTATTTTTCTTAGCTTTAAATATCTGATCATACCAAGCTGCAGGTAAATTCCAATTTATAATTACCATTATTAAATTCTTACCGTTGTTTGCTGCTTTATTTATTGGGATTATTTTCCCAAATACACACAATAATAATGGATCAAATGCAATTTTAAAAAATGCATTTACACTTAAAGGAATTATTGCAGCCTTACCAGCAGTTTTATTTGCTTATGATGCATTTTTAGTTTCAAGTTCAATTTCAGAAAAAACTAAAAACCCTACTAAGACAGTTCCAAAAGCAATTTTATTTGCGATGATATTTGTGGTTGTTCTATATTCATTAATTGCAATTTCGTCAATTTTACACTCTGCAGGTAATGTACATGGATTATTAAGTGATTCACTACCTGGTAAATGGAAAGATAATATTACAATGGTTGTAATCTTCTTTATATTCTTATCAGCTTTAGGTGTAACTAATGGAATTTCATCTGCTTTTGTTAATGAATTAAGTATGAATGTACAAAATCATTTTATCTTTGGCTCTAAAGCATTATTAAAAAAATTTACCTTAGCAAAAACAAATATTATTTATATTGTAATTATACATGCCTTTTATTTCCTCACTATCTTAGTACCAAGCTTAGCGCTAAATACCGATATTTTAATGGATGCTATTTCTAACTTCCCTACTCTTTTCTTTTTTGTAATTTATGGATTATTAATCTTTAAATATACTTTAAAAAGAAAAGAGTATAACGAAACTAAGAAAATTAATAACTATTTATTTTATATTAGCTCTGTTTTAGCAATAGCTGGAATTTTATTTGTGGAATTATCTTACTTAGTTTTCCAATTCCAAAACTTAGCAAGTGATAGAACTAACCCATCTGGTTGAGGAGTATTTTGAGATAATAAAAAAGGTAGTTTAATTAAAAACTATGTTCCTATCTTATTATATGCAATTATGCTTATTTTCTTTATCTCATTCCCTTGAATCAACTTTAAACTAGAACAAAAAATTTTCAAAAGAAACATTATTCAAGACTTTGCAGCATCAAAAATGACCGCTGTAACTGAATAATTTAATTTAAAAACCATAAAGAAATTCCTTTATGGTTTTGTTTTATTTTTTAATAATAAATTTAATTAGTTTTTCAATTTCTACAAAAATTATAAGTCCTAAACCAAAGATTATTGGTAAAAGCCAGTAAACAATGTTATAATCCTTAATTTGAGATATTTCAGCCATTTTAAAGACATCTCTAACTCCAGGAATAAAGGCTGCAAATAAAACACAAATAGTTGAAAAAATTGTTGCTAGGTAAACAAGTTTATATTTTGATCAACTAAAGTTAAAAATTGATCTTTTTGACATTAAATTGAGTGAATTAAGACTAGCTCCAATTCCAAGCGTTAAAAACATACTTGTTGAAGTAAGTCTGATAAATTGTTCGCCAGTAATGTTTTGACTTCTAGCATAAAATCCTGCAACAGTGTAGGAAAGAATTGAAAAAATACTTAATATGATACTATGAATAAGTAAATTTTTACCCATTCCCCTTGAAAAAATACTTTCATTTTTTGAAAATGGTCCACGTTTCATAACGTCTGAATCGTTAGGACTCATGCCTAATGCAATTGCAGGAAGGCCATGAGTTAATAAGTTAATTCATAAAAGTTGTGAAGCTGAGAGGATAATTAAATCCTTACCTTGAATATCATTTTTAAAAATAAAGGCTAGAACAAAAAGCCCAAAAAGCATCACAATAATTTCTGTTAATGATGAAACTAATAAATTCAAAATAACAGATTTAATACGATCAAATGTTTCACGACCACTTTTAATACCTTTAACAATAGTCGTAAAATTATCATCAGTTAAAATAACATCTGCAGCTTGCTTAGAAACGTCTGTTCCAGTTATTCCCATAGCTAAGCCTACATCACTTGCTTTTAAAGCAGGAGCATCATTAACTCCATCTCCAGTCATAGCAACAACTTGATCATGTGATTGCCATGCTTTAACAATTCTTAATTTATCGGCAGGATTAACCCGGGCATAAACTGAAATATCTTTAACTTGTTCTTTGAGCTCTTCATCACTCATAGTTGCTAAAGTAGCTCCATTAATTGCTTTATCGCCTGGTTCGTGGATTTTTAATTCTTTAGCAATAGATAGTGCAGTTGTTAAATGATCACCAGTAATCATAACAGGTTTAATTCCTGCTGCTTTTGCTTCAGTAATGCTTTCTTTAACTCCCTTACGGGTGGGGTCAATCATTCCAATTAAGCCTAAAAAAGTTAAATCATTTTCATCTTCTAAAGTTAAAGTGGTTTTTGTTTTAGCGACGTCTTTATAAGCAATAGCAATTACTCTATAAGCTTGATTTGATCATTCTTCTACTAAGTTATAGTATGAAGAAACAACATTGTTTGATTTATTTAAAATAACATCTGGAGCACCCTTAACAATGATGGTATTTTGCTCATTGTTAGACACTAAAACCGACATTGCCTTACGATCACTATCAAAAGGCAATGAGTCTAATTTATTATGTTTTAAATAAAAGTTAGTAGCCGAATTTTGGTTTTGCATACCATAAATTAAAATACCTATTTCAGTTGGATCTCCTACTTCTTCATATTCACCATTTTCTTTTAAAGTAATTGAAGCATCGCAACATGCTACAAAATATGATAAGGTTTTTGAATCAGATAATAGTTTTGGTTTAGTAATGTCTTCAAACTTTACAACTGTCATTTTGTTTTCGGTTAATGTTCCAGTTTTATCAGAACAAATAACATTTGTTGAACCTAAAGTTTCAACAGCAGGAAAACTTTTAATAATCACATTCTTATTAGCCATTTTCGAAACTCCAATGGCTAATAAGACAGTTGTAAAGGTAATTAAACCTTCAGGAATAGCTGCAACTGCGAGTGAAATTCCTACGATTAAAGCACTTGAATAAGTTTCTGGGTTAGTTCAACCACCAGAAATTAATAAAGTATTTGTAATAAGCAATTGAGTAATTGTGGTTAAAAATAATAAAACTACTCCACTAATTCCAAAAATTCTGCTTAATTTATTAAGTTTAATTTGTAATGGAGTTAATTGAACTTCTTGCGTCTCAATTAACTTATTAATTTTACCTATTTCAGTATTTAAACCGGTTTCAGTAACTAAAATAATTCCCCTTCCAGTTGTTATATAAGTTCCTGAAAATAAGAAGTTAGTTCTTTCGCCAAGTGTAAGTTTGCTAAGATCTAAATCATAATTAACTTCTTTAGGTACTGGCAATGATTCTCCAGTTAAGGCTGCTTCAACTGCTTGAAGCGAATATGCTTCAAGCAAAATGCCATCAGCTCCAACATAATCACCAGCTTCAACAATAACTAAATCACCAGGAACAATTTGAGTGGCTTGAATTGAAACAATTTCACCGCTTCTGATAACTTTAGCATTTAGTTGGTTATTTTTTTCTAAAGCTTTAACAGCTTGATCACTTTTAATTTCTTGATAAGTACCAAGACATGAGTTTAAAATAATAACAATTAAAATAATAAAGGGTTCGACAAAACTAATGACTATTTCTTTAGTTTCAGGTCTTTGGGGTGCACCAAAAGTTTCATAAAGTGCAACTCCTAAACTAAAGATTGCTGCAATAAGCAATAAGATAATCATAAAATCTTTAAATTGCCCTAAAAAGATTTTAAAGATACTTTTCTTTTCTGCACTTTTAATTGTATTATGACCATGTTTGACTAACAGCTCCTTAACTTGTTCATTAGTTAAACCAAGGCGGTTTTTTACATATTCTTGATTAAGATTAATTTCCATATTTTCCTTTCTTTTTAAGCATATGGGATTGCAAATAATATTAATGAAATAATTATATTTATTAATATTATTAAAAATAATGATTTAATTTTTTTAATTAAATAAATTGAGGTTGGGATTCCTAAAAGTACATAAAATTTGAGTAAAATATTTTTATAAGCAGTAAAAATATGATTATCAGGTTCTTTAATTTTAAAATAATTATCAATTGATTTATTGAATGAAAGACTTGGTTCAATAATGCCTAAAAATAATTGAATAGCTAAAGCAATCATAATTCCAGCTACTATTGGTTTCATGACAATTAATAAATTTTTCATATAAGTATTAGATTTAAATTTATCAACATATTTCATTGCTAAAACCATAATGATAATAGCTGGAATACAAAAGATAATGTAAGTTAATAAAACAGCTAAAATCATTCATCACTGCCCATTTGCAACTAAATACCCAGTTAAAAAACCAAATTTAGTTGAAACAACTCCTGGAGTTGTATTTGAAACAGTGAAGATATTGACAATCTTTTCTTCACTAATATTTAAATTAAATTGATTATTTAAAAATTTTCAAAACCATTCAAAAACAGGCATGAAAACTTGTCCGCCACCAAAAACTGATAATGAGATTAAAACTAACATTGGAATTGATAAAAACAAAGCAATAAACATAGGTTATTTACCCTTTCTTTTACTAATATAATAAATAATGCTGTAAATCATAATTATTAAAATAATTGCCACTACTGGCATATTATACGGACTTGGGACAAATAAACAATATGCAAGCGAAAATAAAAAGATTAAGATTCAAACTGGTAATTTAATTCTGCTTTGGCTTTGTTTTAAAAACCTATAGCCAAAGTCAATTAAAAAAGCAATAATTGAAACTAAAACTCCAACTGAAATTATTTTAATATACTCAATTGGTAATTTATTAAATAATAATAGAAAACCAAAAGCCATTAATACATGAGGTAGGATACCTATTAAAGTAACCAAAGTTCCTTTTAGTTTCCCAAGCATTTTTATTGAAATATATGAAATAGTTTGAATTACAGATGCTCCTGGGAGCATATTAGTAACGACAACAACTTGACTAAACTCTTCATTATCAAGTCACTTTTTTTTATCAACTACTTCTTTTTTAATAATTGGCATTAATGCATTCCCGCCTCCAAAGCCAACAAAACTAATTTTAATAATCAGTCAAAAAACAGTTCAGAATTTTGGTTGTTTTTGCATCTTTAACCTAAAAAAATAGTAATAAAACTAATGTTTTCTCTTGTTATCCTAAATATAATGGAATATAAATAATTGATAATAAGTAATAAAGTGTATAAGTATCAACTAAAAAGTCTTTATATAAACTTCTAAATAGATTATCTTTATTTAGGGTTGGTTTTCAATCTAATTGCATAAATTCAAAATCAGTACTAAATTCAAAGATTAAGTAATTACGAGTTGATAAAACAGTAAACTTTCTAACTTTTGAATTACCATTATCACGGTATCTTTTTAATGATGTTTCCATCGCTAGAGGAGTATACATCATTCTAGCTTTAATTTCATCTTCGGATTTAACTTTGAAAACTTTATTAAAGTCTTTATTTTCAAAGTTAATAGGTTTCACAGCACTTTTTGGGAATTTTTTATCAAAAAGTGTAAATAAAAATCCTTTATCACCTAAAGCTTTAGTGTCAATCATTAAAATTGATGAATAATATGTTTCTTCTTTGGGGTTTCCTCTAAAATCTTTAGTAATTCTTCTTCATTCAGCGTTACGTAAAACTGTTGGATATTTTTTATCTAAATTTCAAAGTAGTTGGGGACCAAGTTTTGCAACAAAAGCATCATCAGGAACAACGTGCCGGTAATTTTCAAAATTAGCTCGGGTGATTCCTTGCTGGTCTTCTTTCAAAAATCCACTAAAATTAAAGTTTGAATCTAAAATATTAAAAGCTTTTTTGTAAATTTCAATAACATTAATTCTACGATCTAAATCCATAAAGATACGATCTTTGAGTCTTTTTATATAACCATAAATTAGTGCATCTATTCCTAAGAAAACTAAACCAATAATAAGCATTGCTATTGCTGCATAAATTACTTCTTTACTAGTAATATTAACAAATAAAATAATTCCTATGAGGAAAAATAAGCCAGTTATTCCAACTAAAATTAAAAAAGCTAATAATCATTTTTTTGCTTTTTTATACTCGTTGCTTTCAAAAGAATCGTCAATTGCTTTTTTGAACAGTGGAACTAGCTGTTCATCAGTTATTTGTTTATATGAATTAAAATCTTTGTAATCATTTACTATTTTCATTTAATTCCTCCTTCTAAAAATTTATATATTTATTTTACTATTTTTTTTTGTAATTTATATAAATATTTATAATATTTATATGAAACATGAATCAAAGTTATTTATTTCAACAACTGATACAATTGTTGGAATTGGAGGAATTGTATCAAAAGAAACATTAAATGAGATCTATGTAATTAAAAAAAGAGATTTAAACAAAAAAATAATTATCTTAGTTAGTAATTATGGGCAACTACGCCAATTCAAACAATGAACCAAAGAAGCCGAATTAATATCTAAGCAATATTGGCCAGGTCCAACAACAATAATTATTAATAACCAAGGTTTTCGTATTCCAAATCATCTTGGCTTATTAAAATTAATTGATAAAATCGGCCCAATTTATATGTCAAGTGCTAATATTTCAGGACAAAAAGTTATTAATATTGATCAGGCTTCTAGAGTCTTTCCTGAAATTTCTAAAATTTATAATTTTGGTAAACCTTCTGGTAAACCAAGCACTCTAATTAATTTAGATACAAATGAAATAATCAAGAGGTAAAATGAAACAAAATGAAAATATTTTTATTAACTGAAGCACTTTTAAACGTGTCTTTGCCTTAAACCCTGCTTTAATTTTTAATAATGATGCAATCTTGGAAACTTTAAAAACTAAAGTTGATAGTAAATTTTTTGACAGTAGTTTTGAAGATGAAAGAGATGAAGAAATTGATAATTCTAATACATATGAATTAATGCACGAATTAGAACTTGATTCGTTTGACTTAGCTAATGATTCATATATTGAAATTTTGGCTTCTAACTTTCATAAATATAAGCAAGAAGCAGAAAACTTCCTTCTTAATGAACTTAAAATTTCGAAAGAAAATTTAAAAATTATCTCTTTATCAACTAAAAAAGAAGTTAAAATTAGACAAACTTTAGAATTAATTCAACATGCATTAGATTTAAACTTAGAACTAGTTATTTTAAATCCAGTTTTAGGTTTTGATAAATTTCAAAATGATCATACCTTTACCTTTTTGTATAATCCTTTTGCTCTTTATATTAAAGATCAAAAGATAAGTATATTTTTATTATCTTATACATCTACCTCAAAATATGAAACATATTATTTATCATATTATTTATATAATATTGCTAAAAAATTAAATTTAGAAATAAATTCTATTAAAAATATTATCATTGATCCAAGGGATAAAATTTTTAATACACCGAAAAAAAATAAGTTAAGTTTCTTAATTACTGAAGCTGCTTGGGTTTCTAATACAATTACAAAAAGTAAAAGTCTTCCATATTTAGATTATTTAAATAATCTGGAATTTTTTATGAAAAAATCTGGACTAGGACTAGAATTTTTTAATGCTACTTTTGAAAATGCTACTTCACACAATTATCCAATAAATTTTGTTAAGTATCCTTTTAATAATAGTTTTTTAGCTTGTGCTAAAAATAATAAAATTGAGCAAGAAATATGAGTGATTAATAAAGCTAGTTATAAAATTGAATTATTAAGTTCTTTAAATTCATTTTATGATTCAATTAAAGATGATTTACCAATTAATAAATACCAAGGTCATTTTAGGTTTCAAAACATGTTTGCTGCTTTTGAGTATCCTAATATTGAAGCTTATAAATTAGTTATTCCGAATTTAAAGCCAATAACTAAAAAACAAGCTATTAAAGAATTTTTTAGCTTCCAAGACTTTAATTGGTATCTTAAACTCATAATTAAAGCATTTTTAGAATTTAATAGCGAGATAAACATTAATGCAATTTTGTTTTTTGCTAAATATTATGATTCAAATGAACAAGATAATGTTAAATCATTAAATATTGTAAATAATTGATTAAACCAATCAAAGGTTAACTATTTAATCAATTATGATTGAATTGAAATTAATGATTTTTTTATTAAGGAAGCAAAAGAAATCACTAATTTATTAAGAGAATATTTATTAAAAAGCGAAAACTTTGAATATATTCAGTATTCTGGTAAATTCAAAAAAACTAAAGATATAAGATCAATACAATTATTAAAAGATAGTATTAATGATTTTAATAGTATTCCAAGTAGTTTCAATATTGAAACTTTAAATATCATTAAAAACATTCACATCAAAGATGCACTTATCTCTTGGTATGACTATGAAGGTTTTTCAGATATCTTTCCCCCAGTAGATGGCATAGCAAGTTACAACCAAGTAGTTTGTCAAGTATCAGTTATTACAACTAAAAATGGAATTGAGCAAAGTTGTGAAAATATTGTCAAAGATCCAAAGAATATTACTTGCCAAGATTTTGTTGAAATTATTGATGCAATTTATAAAGATAAATGCCATTATTATGTTGTTTACAATAAAGGTTATGAAAATACCCGTAATAATGAAATTCTCAAATTAGTACGAAACAAAATCTTTAATGAGCTAGATTTAGAATTTGGTAAATGGTTAATGCAAAGATATAATAATACACTTGAATCTGCTTACAAACTTTTTGCTCATAAAATTGAACATATTAACTCTAATACAATTGATTTGGCTGATGTTTTTACGCCTAAGAAACTAGATGATGATCAAAGCCAAAACACCTTTTATTTTAGTCAAGAAGCAAATGAAATCAAGATTATTAATAATGTAACTAAACCACAAACATCTTTGCCAATAGCATATATTCAACTTTCATATTTAAAAAGTTTTTATTCAATTAAAAAAATCGAAAAATTTATTACTGAAAATAATATTAAAGTTAAAAACATAATCACACCTTATTCAACGTTAAAAATCCAAAAGGGAACCATGGCTATGAAGGAAGCAATTAATAGGTTTTTAGAAGCAACTAATGATTCAGTTTGAGAAAATAATATTGTTCCAGAATTAAAAAAATATTGTGAAAATGATGTTAGAGCAATGATCATGGTTTATGATCTTATTATGTACTTAGCAAAGATATTTTTTGGTAATATTGATGCTTATGAATATAAATTAGATAATTCAAATGGTTTTGTTACTTTAGGTAAATATCAACTAAAAAATAACGAATTATCTTTTGATTTAATTAATTAACTTTAGAACCAATGCAAGAATATTTAACTTTGTGTTGGTTTTATGTTATAATTTTTATAAGGACAGGGGTGCTATTAAATAATAATAGCTGAGAAATACTCTTATTAGCTGATCTAGTTAATACTAGCGTAGCGAGTCTTTTTTCTCCATATACTTGTCCAAAATAGGAGAAATATGAAAAAAATATTTAAGCAATTTATCTTTGGCCTAAGCCAAATTACTTTGGTTAGTTTGATAACCTTATCATGTAGTAATAATCAAACTAACCAAAAATTATTAAAAATTAATTTTGGATCTGGATTAAATACTCAGCAGATCCAAAATTTTGAAGCTGAAATCAACAATTTAATCATAGCCAAAGGAGGAGATTTCACTATTAAAATTTCCTCAGAAGGTGATATTAATGATTATAATAAAAACCTTGATGATTTAATTAAAAATAAACAAGATATTGTCTTTGTTTCCTCTGGGAAATTATTGGCTAAAAAGTCTGATTTGCAAAATAATAATATTAATTTAGGAATTCAAACATATACCAAAATGTTTAAAGGTTCAAATAATAATTCTGAAACATATTTAAATGGCTTAGACAATGATCCTTTAAGAAGCTTAGCTCAAAAGCAGCAAACTATTTTTGACAAAATACCTAGATCACAATGAGATGATCAAAATAATGGTAATAATTATGCTAATTATTTATATAATAATTTTTATACAAATAATTTAACTAATTATTACCGTGGCATGATTTATATTGTTGCTAATGAGCAAGATACTAAGGAAATTATTGAAGCTTGAAACAATAAGGATTTAACTAAATTTTTAAGTTATGGATATGTACATAGCAATGATAAAGAATCTGGTAGCAAATATATCTTGCCTCAAGCTTTATTAAAAAAACACTTTGGAACAAAGTTCACCTCATTTTTAGAACTAATTAACCAAAATGCTAATTATAAATTAGATTCCAAACCTTTAGCTAATATTTATAAATCTTCTTTAAATAATCAAAAAATCTTTTTTGATGCTGAAGGTGTCTATTCTTGAACAAAATATAAACAAGGTAATGATCCTTTTACAATAAATAATCAAACTAGGCCAGGGCATAAATTTACTTTTTTAACTGTTACAGATCCTCTTTTATATAATATCGCTATTTATAAAAATCATATTCCTTCAGCTAAAATCAAAATTTTAGCTGAAGTTCTCAAAGAATTAGCTCAAACTAACCAAGATATTTGAGGACCAATGCATGGGTTTTATAGCTATAAATATATTAATGATGTAAATAAAGAAGTTTGAGAAATTTTAAATAATATAGGTAAATAATATGAAATTTGAAAACATAACTTTAAGTTACCAAGATAAAATAGTTGTCAAGGATGTTAATCTTAGTTTTCCAAAAGCAAAGCTTTGTGCATTAATTGGCCCTAGCGGAAGTGGCAAAAGCACTTTACTTAATTCAATTTTTAACCACTCAATTATTAAAATTGGAATTTTAAAATTTAATAATAAAAATGTTAAGGACTTTAATAATAAAGAATTAAAAAAATTTAAACAACAAATTTATTACTTAAAACCAGAAAATAACTTAATTGAGGATTTAGATTTTTACCAAAATTTAATGAGTGATTTTAAATTTTATAAAAATAAGTTTTATAAGCTTTTTAAAATTTTAACCAAAAAGCAAAAAGAAGAACTTTTTGCTTTGCTTTCTAAATTAAGTATGCAAGAATATGCTTTTGAAAAAATCACAAAACTTTCTTCAGGTCAAAAACAACGTTTAAGTATTGCTAAAATGCTTTTTAATAAACCAAAAATTATTTTAGCTGATGAACCAACTAGTAACTTAGATATTGTTAATACTAAGCTGATTTTTGATCTTTTAAATGAATATAAACTTAATGCTCATATTATTGTAGCAATTCATGACCTTAATTCAGCACTAGAACATTTTGATAAATTCTTTGTTTTTAGTAAAAATGATACTAAAATCAAAGAATTAAATAAACAAGAATTGAATATAACAAAATTAACCAAATATTATGAATAACCATTTTTTAACTACTTTAAAAAGAAAAGAATATTGAAACTTTAGTTTAATTATTCTTTCTTTTATCTTTTTTCTTTATTGTTTATACCAAATAGGAGTCTTTAATTCTTTATATATTTCAGGAATTCCAAGATTCTTTAAATATCTTAAAGAATTATTTTCTTTTAAATCAGTCCATCAAGATTTACCAAGTTCTAATTTATGAGAAGTTAATTTTAGCTATTTACTAACAACAATTAAAACCGTAGTCGGTGGTTCCTATCTTGGTTTTTTATTATCTTATTTTACTTCTTATTTTAGTGCTAAAAATCTTCATAAACATAAATTTTTTGCAATATTACTAAATTGATTTCTAATTATCTTAAGATCTTTTCCGTTAATTTTATATATTTTTGTTTTTCGCGGTATATTTAGCCCTTATTTGGCAGCTTTTTTTATCTTTTTTTGAAGCACATGACTTTGAGTACACAAATATTTAGTTGAAATAATCGAAAATACCCCAAGTAAATATTATTGAATAGATCTTAACTTAGGTTATAACAAAAAAACAAGTTTTAAAAAAAATATTTATTCGCCTAACAAGAACCGTTTTACTATGAACAACTTACTTGCCTTTGATTCGAATATTCGATGAAGCTCAATTTTAGGTAGCGTTGGGATTGTTGGAATAGGTTTTTGAATTGAAAACAACAAAACTGAATTTATATATTTAGGTATAAGTTTATTATATTTATATTTAACTGTTATCTTTTTTGAACTATTAATGTTTTTATATAATAAATATTTTAAAGATTATTGATACAAAATAACTTCAAACAAAAATTACCATAAAACTTTAAAGTATAAATTACCTCAATATCTTTGAAGATTATTGCAAGTTATTTTATTTGGAATTTTTCTTTGAAGTATTTGAGACTTAATTAAAGATGAATCAATTCAAATAGATCTTTTAATTTTATTTTTAAAAGATATTTTTGCATTCGATTTTAGTGATTTAGCCACTACCTCCTTTATTGATTATTATGATTATTTTTTAATTTTTATTAACACTTATGCTGCTTTATATTCGGCAAGTATTTTAGCTATTATTTATGCTTTTTTTATGAGTGAAAAAAGCAGCCAAAAAGTTTTATCATGGTTTTTAAAATCTTTTTTAGTCTTTTTGAAAACTATCCCAATTTTAGTTATCTTTATTTTGTTTAATGCCTTCCTAGATTCACTAACTGTTTTAAATTTTGTTTTGTTTCTTTCCGCCTTTCGAACTTTAGCAAAACATATTGTAAGCAAAATAAATGCTTATTCAAATTATGAAATAAATCTCTATAAATCATTAGGTTATAGTAATTTTGGTATTTATTACCAAAAAATCTTACCTACAATAAGTAAGGATTTATATAGTTTAATCTTTTTTGAATATGAAAATACTTTTCGTAATGCTTTAACTTATGGAATATTTTCAACTATTGCAATAACTAACAAAATTCAATATTACCATGAACGTAATATTTATAATAAAACTATACCATTACTCTTACCAGCAATCTTATTTTTCTTAATTTTAGAAATCTTAAATTATTGATCTAAAAAAAAGAAAAATAAAAATATTTGGAAGCTAAAAACAAGTAATATCGATTAACCTTGTTTAATGATCCAAATTTTTTTTATATAAAACTTTATTAATTTAAAGTTCAAAAATTTATATAGACAGGGAAGAAATATTCAGATTTTTTCCCTGTCTATATAAATTTAGATTTTTATTAGCTGCTTGTTATGTTTGCAAATTTCTATGCAATACAATTTATTAAGAGTTAGTTAATAGTTAAAAATTCAAATATGTTTAATTACTCAGAAATTGCATATTAAATAATTTAAACCTAACTACTAATAGTTGTAGATTTATTATCATTTGATTTACGAATTTGAATGGTCAAGTTTTTGCAATATATATATATATATATATGAATTATAATTAGTTTAAAATAACAACATAATAAATTTTAGTTACATAAAAATTTATTATGTTGTTATATATCATTATGTTTATATAAACTTTGTAAGGAGTAAAAATGCTAACTAAAAATAAATCACTTACCAGCACTGAGTTACTACAAAGGCTTCAAGAAATATTTAAAAAATCGGGTTTTGCAATTATTTCGTGCGGAATTCGTATAAATAATTTTACAAAATTCAAGATACTAAAAAATAATCAAGAATACCTTATAAATGTTAATATCCGCAATATTACAAGTGCATATTTACCAAATAAACCTGATTTAATGAGGAGACAAGTTAACAAACTTAATTTTAATGATATTCCTGATAATACTACAAATAGTGCAACAATGCTATTAGGACTTTGAGATACTAACGGTAATGAAGTTTTAGCTGCATGAAATCCATTTTTATTTATCCACCATGAAAAAAACCGCTCTTGTTATGTATTAAAAGAAAGTTTAAATAAAGCGTCACAATATGGTTTCTATCAAGGCAAGGATTCAGGTACAAATATTTTGGTATGTTCTGAAAATAATTTTGAAAAACTATTATCAGTTTATCTAGAAACTTATAAGGCAGATTAAGATGAGTATTTTAAAAAAAGATTTTGTATACGTAGATTTATTTGCTGGAATTGGAGGCTTTGCACTAGCAATGCAAAAATATAGCGATAACAGTGAATGCTTATTTGCTTCTGAAATTAATGCATCAGCTGCTTTAACATATGAACAAAATTTTAAGCATAAACCTTTAGGAGATATCCGACAATTAAATTTTAATGATTTATATCAAAAAAATATTGATGTAGTTTGTGCGGGTTTTCCATGCCAAACATTTTCTAAAGGTGGTAAACAAGAAGGGTTTAATGATTCACGGGGCACACTGTTTCGCGAAATTATTAGATTAATTGAAACAAAGCAAGATATTAAAAAAAGACCAAAGATATTAATTTTAGAAAATGTCCAGAATTTAATTAATCACGATAGCGGTAATACATGAAAAACAATTTATAACGAAATATCAAATGCTGGATATAATGTGATTAAAAAACCGATAGTTGCAAGCCCTGTAGATTTTAAAATTCCCCAACTAAGAAAAAGGGCAATAATACTATCAGTGAGAAAAGATATATACAATGGTCCAATTGATTTAGAAATTAGAAAAGTTAAACAAAATGCACTTGATATTTCGAAAATTATACAAGATGATTTAGAAATTATTGATAAAGTGAAATATCAATTATCTAAAACCCAATTAGAAACTCTAAATTCTTGAAATGACTTTATACAAATTATTCCAAAAAACAAAAGAGTGATAGGTTTTCCGATCTGGGTTGATGAATTTGGATTAAATTATGATATTTCAAATTTACCAATCTGAAAACAATTAATTATTAAAAGAAACAGGACTTTATATTTTGAATATAAAGAAAAAATTGATAAATGAATAGAAAAGTGAAAAGTTAAAGATACTTTAAATAAAACAATGCGTAAATTTGAATGACAAGCCGGCAAGGATTTAGATAATCTTTTCCAAGGAATTATTCAATTCCGTCCTAGTGGAATTAGAGTTAAAAGGCCAACAGAAGCACCAGCATTAGTTGCAATGGACCATCGCCCAATTTATGGACCTCAAAAAAGATATTTTACTGCTGTTGAATGTTTAAGGTTACAAAGTTTTCCGGATGATTTTAAATATATAGGAAATGAAAAAGAATTATTTAAACAATTAGGCAATGCAGTTAATGTTACTGTAATATATTCAATATTTAAAGATTTTATTGAATATATTAATAAAATGAGAAAGGTTAATAACAATGAATAATACTAAGAAGTACGATATAACTATAGGATCTGGTTTTATAAAAAATTTTCAATTTGAAAATTATAAACTTGAACGCGTTTTTTCTGAATTTATAGATAATTCTTTACAAAGTTTCTTAGACAACCAGGATATTTTAAAAAACCTTGAAGATGGTAAAAAGTGTAAAGTTTCAATTATTTGAGATAAAAATCAAATTATTATTGAAGATAATTCGTTTGGTATGAATGAGGAAGAATTTGGTAGAGCTTTAAAACTAAATGCAAAAAACCCAAATGCAAATAAAGATAATCAGTTAGGGATGTATGGTATAGGCTTAAAATATGCTTCTGTTTACTTAGGTAATAAATATACAATATCCACAACAAGATATGATTCTGGTTCTAGAATTAGTGCGTCTGTTGATATTGATGAGTTATCGGAAAATAATCCAAACGAAATTGAAGCAATCTTTGACCATGATCAAAAAGAAAACCATGGGACAATTATAACAATTACTAAATTAGTAAAAGAACTTAATAACCCAAATAAGGAAAATGAGCTGCGTGAAAAGCTTGGTACAATCTATCACCATTATTTAGAGAGGGGTATTTTAAATATTACGTTAAATAAAATACCTATAAAGTATGAAAAGCCCGAAATATATATGGATGAAAATCAGCAAAGATATATTCGTAATATTAATGATTCATTTACTTTTAAAAATATAACATACAAATTCACAGGTTGAATAGGAATCCTTAATAAAGGAAATCGTAGTAAAACTGGTCTAAACATGATGCAAGCAAATAGGTGTATTGCACTTAACTATAAACCTGAAAAAATATTTGATAAAGGTAATTTATTTCCAACCCTCCGAGTAGTTGGCGAAATAAGATTTGAAGGAAAAAATTATGTTTTATCCTATACTAAAGATAAATTTGTTTGGAATCACGACGGTGCAGAGGATAAATTTCTTGAGAAATTAGCTTCAAATGAAAGCGTCTCATATATTATTAAACAATCTAAAAAAATTCGTGTAAAAGATGATGATAGAAAAATTAGTAATCAAACTAAAAAGATCTTGTCAGATAGTGCAGCAAGTACACCAACTATTAAAGAAGATATTAACAATAATGAGGAAAAATCAGTTAAAGAACTCCCAAAGAATGAATTTGAAAAAGATGTTGATGAAATTATATTTGAAAAATATAATGTTTTAGTAAATGATCAATTGGTTTATTTATATGTATCAATTCAAAGGCTTTCTTCAGATGTAGATTGCTTACAGTTTGATAAATATAAAGATGGCTATTCTCTTATTATAAATATTAATAATCAGTTTTATGTTAATAAATTTAAAAAAAACGGAACAATTGCATCAGTTAATTCAATTATTATAATATTAGTTCAGAGTATGCTTCAAAGCCAAAGTTTGGGTATTAAATTGGCTGATTCTATAAAATTGCTTGACACAATTAATGAGATTATGGTTAAACAAAATGGATAGCAATAAAATTATTTTAACTAAAGTTGTTGGAGATAAAAAAGTTGCAGATAACTATATAAATTTAGCCAAATTAAACGGTTTTTATATAAAAAGATTTAAAGAATTTCTTGCAAAATCAGAAGATAGTCAAACAATTTCTAATATTCTTTCAAATTCATATCAAGCAATTTATAATTTTAAAAATCCAACTGGTAATATTAATCAATATAGTCCTATTAAAATATTATGTTTAGGCAAGGTACAAAGTGGGAAAACATCATTTTTTTTAGCATCAACGGCGCTGGCATTTGATAATGGGTATGATATTGCTTATATACTAGCTGGGACTAAATTAAAATTAAAAGACCAAAATTTTAATAGACTAGTTGAAGGATTCAAAAATAACGAGAAAGTAAAAATTTTTAATTTAAATTCCTCATTTAAGGAAGATATAAAGGATTTAATTAAACAAGGATGTAAAATTATATTAGTTGTTTTAAAAAATCCTGCAGAAAATACTAATTTGGGGAAAATGATGCAATTGGCAAAATTATATTCTGGAATACCATCAATTGTTATCGATGATGAGGGAGATGAATTTACTCCAGGAGCTCCAAAATCTAAAAAAAGGGGAATATCTAATAAAACTCATGACAATATAGTTGATATTATTACTTCTTTTAAGATATGCACATTTTTATCAGTTACAGCAACCCCACAAGCTAATTTACTCATTTCAACCTATGACCATATCTCACCTGATAGAGCTTTATTGGTTAAGCCAGGGAAAAATTATACTGGAGGAAGATCCTTTTTTGATACTATTGATAATCCACATATAAAAGTAATTGATGATAATGATGATTTTGAAAATTCAATACCTGATTCATTTAAAGAAGCCTTATATTTATTTATTTTTTCATGCGCTTTAAAGCGAGCACAAGGAGACTATAAACCTTTTTCAATGCTTGTACATCCTTCTTCATTTAACAAAATCCAAGATATTGTTGGATTACGTATAAAAAAATATATTAATACAACAATTACTTCGGGACTTGAAGATAAAAATTCTATATATTTTGATGATCTTAAAACTGAAATAAGTAAATGTTACAAAGAATATTATGAATTAAATAATGGTATTATCAAAATTGAGTTTAAAAAAATAGTTGATGAACTTTCCAATGTTGTAAAAAATCTTAATTTACAAGTGATCAACCATAATAATATTGAAAAGGAAAAAACAAACTTTCTTTATAACATTAAAGTAGGTGGCAACATGTTAGGGCGCGGCCTTACTTTGGATCGTTTAATCGTTTCATATATTTACCGAGATTCAAAAGAGGCACAAGTAGACACTATGTATCAAAGATGCCGCTGATTTGGATATAAAAATAATTATTTTGATATTTGCAGAGTATTTATGACTAAAGAACTACAAAGAAAATTTATGGCTATTGTATCAAATGAGGATCATATGTGAAATGCTTTGCAAGCATTTTTAGAGTCAAATTTGAATCTAAAGCAGTTTAAACGAACCTTTTTATTAGAACATGATAACTTAGTTTTAACACGCAAAAGTGTGTCAAATACTGTTAGTTTAAAAGTTATTTCATATGGTAATAAAGAAGATTTATCTGTAGAATTAACCAACCAACAAAAAGAACATAATCGAAATTTATATTTAAATTTTTGTAAAAAATATGGATCAAAAGGAAAATTAATTGATTTTGACACATCGCAAGAACATAATCAAAGGCATTTATTGTTAAAGCTAAGTTTTAATGAGTTTTATAATGAATTTTTATCTAAACTTGTTTTTGGATTTACTAGTCCATTTAGTCTAGAAAGTTTTGCAATAATTAATAATAGAATAAAACAAGGGTTACAAAGTGATGAAATTTTAATTATGCTTATGAGGTATCAAAAAGGTCAGTATCGTTCTTATACTGATTCCACAAATACATCTATAAAAAGATTGTTTCAAGGTCAAAATCATGGAACTAAATTTTCTGGTGATAGGTACCCAGTTGATATAAATGGAAATGATTATACAAATATTCCATTCATTCAAATACATATGGTAGATATTTTTAATAAAATGCCTATATTTGAATCATGTATCCCATTAATAACTTTTAATAATCCTTTAACATCTCAAACAATAAAATTGGTTACAGGAGATAATGTTTATGAATAAAGAAACAAAATATTTTGGAAATTTTCCAAAAGAGGAGTGGCTTTCAAATAATGTTTTTATGTTTGAAAGTGACGAAAGAATAAAAACTATTTTAATTAAAAATAGTAAAAATTTCGTAAAAACTAGTGATGCTATGACTGATAACTTGCATTATTCAATCAATGGTAAATATACTGATGGCAATACAAGTTACTATTTTCATACTATCTCGTGCTTAAGGCAAGATAATAAATCAAAAGAGCAATTTCAAATTATTTATGATTATTTATTTAAAGCGATTGATAAACCTCAAGCAGGGGAAGATATTCTAAATTTGCTTGAATCTTTAGAAACTTTATTTAAATCTACACCGTCAAAAGATTTAGAACGAATACAAACAATTACATATTTAAAATTATTATTTCATATTTATTGTTATAAAAATGGCTTAAAAAGTATTTATGGTAAATTTAATAATATTGATGACCCTACAAGAGGAATTATACAATTAAATTCTACAACTTTAATTATTTTAAAAGGATCTTTAGGAAGCGATAGAATTCATAGATTTAATCATGATGTATTAACTTCTAATAAATTTAATTTATACTTTGTATCAATTTTGCTTGAAAAAAACGATAATGGAGTTAGTCTTTATGATTTATTTTCAAAGTTATTTGATTTAATTAAAGATCCCACCTTCTATTTATATTTAGAAATGCTTAAAATTAAGTGTGCAATTTCCAGTTTAAATAAAGGTGTAAGTTATAATTTAGATTATGCCATGGACCAATTGGAAATTTTTAAAAAAGAGCAATTACCAATTTTAGAAATTAATTCAAGCACTATTGCTATCAGCAATATTGAATATGACATTGATTGCAAAAAAGTGAATTCACTTACCCTAAGCAAATTTAAGGATGAAATTAATAAAAATTTTTACTTGAAAGATAATGGAGAAATATGGATTTAAAAGAATACAATAAAGTTAAAAATTTGACATACTTAGAATATTGTGATTATTTACAAAATAAATATGGAATAGGTCTTGGCCCATACTTTAAGGAAAATTGGGTTAAAAACCCCAAGATTACCAGAACTAAAGAAGGTTTGTTTGCTCATCATAAATATGAAGATCATGCAATTATGTTATCTACCTTAGAATACGCAAAAAATAATCCATATGAATGACAATTACCTGAAAACCTAGTATATTGTAATTACTTGGAGCATTTATTATTACATATTTTAATCTGCCAATATCCTGCTAAAAATAAAAACAAGCATGAAAATGTAGGTTATGGTGGGGTAATTAATTTCTTAGTACCCGAATTAAATGATGTTTACTCTGGTTTTATGCCCGTAACTGGTTGAAAAATTAAACCTTATTCTGTTATAAAAGATCATAAAGATGTTTATTTACAATTAATTAAAAAATTTAAAAATATAATGAAATATGACCCAAATTTCACGCCACTATGTTTACTTTCTTCGTGACCTTATAATAAAGATCTATGAAGCATTAATAATAACTTGAAATTATTTAATGAAATATTAGATTTATAAATTTTTACTAGTCACCTACAATAATTGTTGCAGGTAACTAGTATTTTAGTTAAAATAATTTGATATATTATATAGATATCAAATTTATATATTAATATTTATTTTATATATGTGTGTATATTGTAGAATAGCTATTTTTTTAATTTTGAAAACTTGAATCTTAGTTCCAATTATTTTCTATCTCTTTTAAGACTAAATTGATAAATTTATATATTTTTGAAGTTTTTATTGAATGAAAACTAGCATTTAATAATCAAGATAATTCAGCTATCTAGAAAAATACAAAATTGAATAAAAAGATTTTACTACCCGCCTCGCAACCCTCTTTAATTGCAATCAAAGGGTGCTTTACTTTTTAAAAAGTAAGCAAAACTAGAGAAAAAACACTTGTGTTTTATAATTAAACCCCATAAGTTTTACCAATTAATTTGGTTTAACTTATGGGGTTTACTATATATTCACTAAGTGTTTTGCATTATCAAGGAATATCACAACCATTAAATGGTTCTAATTGGAATGAAGTTTTTTGCAATTTAGTTTTGAAATCCTCATTTTGAAATAATTCAAAACTTTCAACTAATAATACTATATCTTTAGCATCACCATCTAGTTTAGCTAATTTAAAGATATTTTTAGCCTGTTCTAAAATATCTTCTTTTTTACTGTTTACTTCGTATGATGAACTATCAGTTGCAAAGTAATTTTTAGCTTTAGATAATGAATCTTTAATAGTTTCATTATCACCAAGATATTTTTGGTCTGTTAAATATTTCATTAAATAAAATACGTATTTATTTAATACAACTCCAAAATTAGAGTTTCTTACAAAATTATTTCAAGTTAATTCATGAAATAAATTTACATCTTTATCTAAGGCTAATAAAAAGATCTTTCTAAAAGCATCATAAACAGAAACAACATCAAAGCTTCATGATAAAATTGAATCTTTATTTTCAAATAATTCTTGATATTTATACATTGATTTCTCCTTCTGATTCAAGCTCAAAAATTAAATCCTTAATTTCTTGAGCTTTCACATAATCTCTTTCGCTAGCAGCTTTTAGCATTTCCTTGGTAAGTTCATTAATAACTGTAATTTTATTTGATTTTTTTGTCTTAGTTTTACTTTTTAGGATTTTGGTTACTGAGCTGCTAATATTTTTGTCTGTAAGAGCGCTAGGGATTTTCTTACTTACAGACTTAGGTATTATATTATTTTTTAGATTGTATTCAATTTGTATTTTTCTTTTTTCTTGATTGTCTAAAATGCATTTTTTCATCGCTTCTGAGATGGTATCGGCATATAAAATTGCTTGACCATTTACATTCCTTGAAGCTCTACCAACAATCTGAATAAGGTTAGTTTCACTGCGCATAAAACCACCTTTATCAGCATCCAATATTAAAACTTTTGAAACCTCAGGAATATCGACTCCTTCACGTAATAAATTAATTCCTATAATTACATCATAAGCTCCAATTCTTAATTTTCGGATAATTTCATTACGCTCAAAAATAGTGTGCTCAGAATGAATGTAAGCAGCTTTAACATTTCTTTTTTGCATATATTCAGAGAGTTTTTCAGAAGATTCCTTAGTTGTTGTTAAAATAATTGTACGTTCATTTTTTTGTTTTTGCTCTTCTAAAATTAAAAAAATGTCTTCAACTTGGTTTTTTGTTGGTTTAATAATAATTTCAGGGTCAACAAGTCCTGTTGGCCTTACATACATTTTAAAAACTTGTTGATTTGACTTAGTTAATTCATAGTTGCTTGGTGTTGCTGAAACGTATATTTTTTTAAACTCAAATTCATCTTCAAATTCTTTTAAAGACAATGGACGATTTTCTAAGGCTGATGGTAGTCTAAAGCCAAAATCCACTAAGCTTCTTTTTCTAGATTGATCTCCGCTAATCATTGCATTGATTTGCGGTACTGTAATATGTGATTCATCAATAAATATTAATGAATCTTTAGGAAAATAATCAAGTAAAGTATAAGGCCTTTGACCAAAATTCCTTCCATCTAAATACATTGAATAGTTTTCGATTCCTTTACACATTCTAAATTCTTTTAAATCATTAATATCATTCTTAACTCTTTGTGATAATCTTTCTTTTTCTAAAAGCTTATTTTTCTCAGTAAAATAAGTTAATTGCTCAGTTAATTCATTTTGAATTTTCGGAATAATTTGATCATAAATTGAGTTTTCCGCTGCATAAGCATCACCAGGTGATAAAATATATACTTTAAGATCTTTTAATGTTTCTTTAGTTAATGAATCAACTAAAGAAATCTCTTCAATGAAATCTCCCCAAAAACTAATTTGTATAGCTTGAGTTTCTGAATCAGCAGGCCTAATAATTACAATATCTCCTTTAACAGAAAATTGGCCTGGACTTAAATCACTTACATCATTACGTTCATATTTAATATTTATTAATTTACGAGCAAAGTCTTGGATTGATATTTCTTGTTCAACATATACATTTAAAAAACTTTGTGAATAAATAGCGGGGTTTAATGCCCCATATATTGCACTAACTGAAGCAATCACAATAACATCCTTACGAGTTAAAAGTGAATTCACAGTTTTCATCCGCATTATCTCAATTTGCTCATTAGTTTTTGAATCTTTTTCAATATAAGTATCTGTACTTGAGATATATGCTTCAGGACGATAATAATCAAAATACGAAATATAATATTCAACACAATTTTCAGGAAAAAAACCTTTTAATTCACTATATAGTTGACTAGCTAAAGTTTTATTATGAGATAAAACTAAAACAGGTCGCTCAAAATTCTGTATAATATTTGCAATTGTAAATGTTTTACCAGAGCCAGTAACACCAAGTAAGACTTGGTGTTCTTGGTTCTTTTTTATACCTTTTGTTAAAAATTCTATTGCCTTAGGTTGATCGCCACCAGGTTTAAATTCAGAGTTTAATTTATAGATCATATTTAAATTATATATTTATTTTATAAATATAATAATTGATAGAATTTTATATAATATAGATGAGTTATAACTCAAGAAAGTTTGAACTTGATAATAATGATTTTTTAACTTGCCATTGCTTCCTCAAAATGGCAAAACACCATGTAATGAATATACAGGAAAGCAAGCCAATATCATCCAAATGGGATTAGGTTATTCATTAGCTAATTATGAAGCACCAGGGGGGGGAGTGTGGTTAATCAGTAAAAAATAAAAAATGAATTAGTTGGAATCTTCCGTTCAATTGAGACAGGGCTATTTTTGAAATGTCCAGCTTTTAAATCTGGGGGCTTTGGCTACCAAGGTTTATATGGACAATATAATCTGCCTCAATATGACTTAGTGCATGGCGGCGGAAAAGATCAAAATAATTCATGCCGTGAAACTATGTTTAAAACTTCACTAAATTAAAAAAGATTATTGTTCCCACAAGGGCTTAACAATATTCCAGAAGAATTCAAATTTACTAAATAAAGGGAAAATTATGAAAAAGAAATTAAATTTAATCTTAGGGGCTATTTCAACTAGTTTGCCTTTTGCATTAATTGGTTGCACTAACTCACAAGAATCTAAACCAGATAATGGGCAAAACTCAACTAATAATGCAGTAGAAAACTTCAAAACTACTCATGCTGAAATTTTAGCTAAAAATCAAAATAACATTACTGAAGAAGACGAAGCTAAAGTAACTGCTGCACTAAGTGCATATAGTTTACTTAATGAACAAACTAAAAACGCTTTAACAAGCCAAAAAACATTATTAGAACAACTTGCAGCTAAAATATTTAATTTAAAACAAATTATTACACCTAGTCAAGATCAAAAAGATTCACAAACACCACCAAAATCAGGTAATGCTCAAGGTTCAAACAACCAATCTCAAAATGATCAAACAAACCCTGCTAATGGAGAAACTACTACTAACAGATCAGCTTCTGCTCAATTACGATTAGACTTCTTTGTTAATTGAAATAATGAACAAAGATATGATTATGAAAATAATAGAGAAGTTGAAAAACTTAAAACAAGTCATGAAAATGGTTTAAATAACTCATCACAATATCCCCAAAATTACCGTAGTGTTTGACAATTACAAAAAGATTTAGATACAACACAAACTAATAAGACTAAGTTTGATAATTTAGCAAAATCAATGAAACTTGATACTTTTGATAATAATCGTTTTAAATCTTTTACCGTTCCTTCTTATAAGGAAGATGGCACTATAGATGGTCTAAATATTCAAAAAAAACTTGTAATTCATGAAAGTGATATTGAATATTTAATAGCAGGAGAAAATCAAACCCATGGTTTAGGGTTGGGACGTACTTTAACTAATGAAAAGTATAAAGATATTGCTTTAGAAACTTTTGCTATTACAGTTGATAATCAAGGAGCTACTAGCGCTAATGACCCACTAGCCGGAAGACAATATTCAGGTACAGCTTGAATTTTAGATTACGAACTTTCTGAAGATGGTAAATACCCAACAAAATGGTATTTAGCAAGTAACTTACATGTTATTCAATATTTGGGCTCAGATACTAAAAACCTTTGACTTGGGAGAGTTGATGAAGATACACCATTAAATCAAACAATTTCTACTAAGGATCGTTTAAAATCAGAAAAAAATTCTCCTGGTGTATTCAATGAATGATTTACTAAATTTAAGTTAAATTTAACTGATCCGGCTCTTAAGGATAAGGTTAAATTAGTATACACTGCTGTTGATTTCTTAAAAAAAGATCCTAAAGATTATTTATCTCAATCTCAACAAACTGAATTTGGTGAATATAAAGAATATTCTGATTTTGCTGTTTTTGAAATTGACTTAACTGGGGTAAGTGGTAATAGTGGCTTTGAAGTATATAGTCAAAAACCAAACTCAAACTCAGTTGCTAATGCCGAAGAATTTTTAAAGCGTTTAACAAATAATTATGCTACTAAACAAGAAAAGCAATCTAGTTTATTAAAAGAATCTTATTTAAAAAACTATGATCCTATTAATATCCCTATTGCTAACAATAATGCAAATACTAATAAAGATTATTTACTTTCTCTAGGATATCCTGCAAATTTTGGTCCTCATATTAAAATTCCTAATAATATATCAGGTGATAGAGAAACAATCATTAGGTGAGTGGAACAATATTATAACATTGATTTTGGTAATCAAATGAACTTATGAACTAATGAAATTTCAAAAAACCCAAAATGGTTGCAAATTAATCCACAAACTTCAGAAGCCACAAGCGTTGAAATTCCTTCAATTGTTGGTAATCGTTTAACTTCTCATGTTTCAACTCATACCTTTAAAGATAAACCAGGGGTTTTTGATGCCTTTTTATCTTGACCACTTGTTAATAATACTGAACGTCCTTTAACAGTTAATTATAATGGTAAATTAACTCCATTAATCCAAATGGGGTTAGGATATGCCTTAGCTAATTATGAAGGTCCTGGTGGAGCTAGTGGTTCATCAGTAAGAAATCAAAAAAATCAATTAGTTGGAATTTTTCACTCAGTAGCTAACTTTACCTTATTAGGTATGGCTGCAGCTTTTAGATCAGAAGGTTTTGATTACCAAGGATTATATGGTTCATATAACTTACCACAGTATGATTTAATTTATGGTGGTGGTAAAGATCAAGCCAGTTCATACCGCGAGGCCTTAGCAAAAGTGCGCCCTAATATAAAAACTCGTTTATTTAAAAATGGAGCTAGTGCAACATACGAAGAATTTAAATTTAATGAGTAATAAATAAAACCCAAAAACTTTATTTTGGGTTTTTTAGTCTATCAAATATTATAATATTTTATAAAATGAAAATATAATACTTAATAAAGGAAAAAACAATGAAAAATAAATTACTTTGACTTTTAAAAATGTCATCTTTAACCTTGCCTTTTATAGCAGTTAGTTGTCAAAGTCAACAACCAACTCAAAAACCAAAGAATCCCTCACAAAAGAATCCAGATCAAGGTTCTGGTCCACAAACTCCCGAACCTATTAGAGCTTCACTAACAAAAGAACAACAAGATTTAATTAATTTCTATGTTAGAAATAATAACGAGCAAAGATTTAATATAGAAAATAAAAAAATTGTTGATCGTTTAAAATTAATTAATGAAAGATTTAAAAATCTTCCAAATCAACAAGGTGATGTATACCGTAACCAAAACAACTTAGCTGCTTCAAGTCAAAATGTTTCTAAGTTTGATAATTTAGCTAAAACTTTAAATATTGATACTTTTGATAATCAAAGATATAAATCTAACACAGTTCCAAGTTATAAAGAAAATGGTGAAGTAGATGGTTTAAGTATTCAAGTTAAGTGAGATTTCTTAGAAAATCAAACTGAGCCTGAGCTCGCAAAACTTAAAGAAAATGTTCATGGAAAAGGGCTAGGACGTACTTTAGTAAACCAAAAATACAAAGATATTGCTTTGCAAACTTACTCAATTAATTTTGTTGAAAAATCTGGTAGTTCCCGTTTTGGTACAGCTTGAATCATAGATTATGAATTAACTGAAGATGGCTCATATCCTAAAAAATGATATATTGCTACAAACCTACATGTTGGTAATATGTTAAATGATAACACTACTTACTTTAATTTAACTCATCTAGACCCAGAGGCTCCGTTAAATGAAAATTTAACACTTAGATCACCAAATACAATTAATTATAATAATAAACCAGTTAACAAATACTTTACAACTTTTCAAATAAATTTGGAAATACCAGATTTAAAAGATAAAGTTAAAATGGTTTACAAAGCGGTTGATTTCTTAAAAGCTGACCCAAAAGATTATTTATCTCAACAACAACAAACAAAATTTACAGATTTTAAAGAATATATCGATTTTGCAGTATTCGAAATTGATTTTTCTTCAAAAACCGATACCATAGGTTTAGAGATTAGAAATCCAAAGAATGAAAACTCTTTTGCTTCTGCTGAAGAATTTATGGAAAAACTTACAAATGGTTTTGCTAATAACAAAGAAGTTAAGTTTATCCCCGAATCATATTTAACAAATTATGGAAAAATTAACCTACCTTTAGTAAATGATGATTGGTCAACTAATGATACTTTATTTGCTTTAGGTTATCCAAAAGACTTTGATTCTGATTTTTTAAGTTGACCAAGAGACATAACAGGAGATCAAATTGTCCCTTATGTTGAGAAACGATATAATTTTGATTATAACTTTCGTAATCTTTGAACAAATCAAACAACATTAGCACCAAAATACATTGATATTAGTGAAAACACTGGTGAGGTCAAAACAAAAGATAATAATAATGCTATTGGTAATCGTCTTACCAATAGCCCAACTGTTACAACATTTAAAAATAAACCAGGAGTTTTTGATAACTTTTTAACTTGGCCTTTAGTTGCTACTGATACAGAACCTTTAAAAACAATTTATCAGGGAAAATCAACCCCACTGATTCAAATGGGTCTTGGTTATTCTTTAGCTAATTATGAAGCTCCTGGCGGGGCTAGCGGTTCATCAGTTAGAAATCAAAATAATGAATTAGTTTCAATCTTTCACTCTATTGGTCATAATACCTTACTTGGAATGTCAACAGCCTTTAGATAAGAAGGTTTTGATTACCAAGGATTATATGGTTCATATAACTTACCACAGTATGATTTAATTTATGGTGGCGGTAAAGATCAATTAACGTCATACCGTGAAGAATTACAAAAGTTATACCCTAATGCAAAAACACATTTATTCCCAAAAGGTTTAAGTGTTATTCCAAATGAATTCAAGTTTAACAAATAAAACAAAAGCACGTAAACTTGATTACGTGCTTTTGTTATTAAAAAAAATATATTTTTGTTACAGTTTTAATAACTATTTAAGTTTTCCTCAATACCTTTACTTTCATATTTAAAATTAATCTTTAAAAATTAAATTATATTAATATCAAAATATATAAATAATATCCCTACTTTTCAAAATAACCCAAATCATTTAATTCAACTGATCGGTTGCCTAATGAAGAAATTTTATCTATTACAACAAAATAAGTAAAAGATGAATGTTTTAATGAAATTGATAGAGGTCAAAAATCAGGAATTGCTAAAGGCCTTACATAAGGATTTTTTATAGTTTTATAAGAAATTTTAATTTTATTATTATCAATTACCTGTCCTACATTACCAGGAATATCCAGCAACTTTTCAGTATCATAACCTGGTTTTCATTGCAGGTGATCAGGTCCGTTTACAATTAAAATTAATTATTTTTTAAAATCTACATTTTTGAATTTATCTTTAATGTTTTTAAATTCTTCTGGGAGTTTATTTAAATCATTAATTAATGTAAGTGCCTTCTTTTTGGTGTAGTCAAGTCAATTATCAATAATTCTTTTTTTCTGTTAACTTTTTATCATTGTAGTTTTCTAATGCCTCTGTTTCACTTAACTTTGTACCGCTTTTTTCATTTAACTGATTATAAATTTCTAATAATTCTTTATTTTTAATTTTAAAATCTTCGTTAGTAAATTTCAACAATAATAGTTTTGGGTAATCTATAAGTTCTATAGATTTAGGATCTAGAAATCTGTTAAAAGAATTATTATTTATACCTTTTTCATGAATAATTCTTCATACATTATACCCATCAGATGTTTTTGATTCACTATAATGAGGGTAAGATACAAAGTCACTTGAACAAGAAATAGTTGATAAGGTTTTGCAGGAACTAAAATTAAACCTAGAGACTTCTTAATTATTTTTTTAACATAAGTAAATGCTATGACACTTTTTTCATTATGTCAATCTTGTCGAGAAATTCTAAATGTAGAGTATCCAGATTTTAAAGCTGTAACTCCTACTGTTTCTGTGTTTAATTTAGAGCTTAAATTTAAAAATGAAAAAGCTCCTGCAATGCTTGTTAAACCACTTAGCGTTTTAAATAAAAGCTTTATTTTTTTATTAAATATAGACATAATGTCTCCTTTCTTTTATTTTAAATTATTGCAGTCTCTCTATTTTTATTTTATTTAACTTTTTCTTGTGAAATCAATATTATAACAAAAATTAAAAAATCGTTTATATTAAAAAAACTCCCGTTGGGAGTTATGCTATTTCAAAACTGAATAGTAAACTTTAATTTATTAAAATGTCTTGAATACATTTAACTTTTAAACCTATCAATTTATTAGTAATGGTCAGCTGAATGTATTACTACACTTACACTTCCATCCTATCAACCTCGTAGTCTACAAGGAATTTCAAGGGAATACTTATCTTTGAGGAGGCTTCCCACTTAGATGCTTTCAGCGGTTATCCCTTCCGTACTTAGCTACCCAGCTATGCTCCTGGCGGAACAACTGGAACACCAGCGGTACGTCCACTCCGGTCCTCTCGTACTAAGAGCAGCTCTCATCAATATTCCAACGCCCACATCAGATAGGGACCGAACTGTCTCACGACGTTCTGAACCCAGCTCGCGTACCGCTTTAATTGGCGAACAGCCAAACCCTTGGAACCGACTCCAGCTCCAGGATGCGATGAGCCGACATCGAGGTGCCAAACCTTGCCGTCGATGTGATCTCTTGGGCAAGATAAGCCTGTTATCCCCAGGGTAACTTTTATCCGTTGAGCGACTGCCGTTCCATGACGTACAGCCGGATCACTAAGTCCTGCTTTCGCACCTGCTCGACTTGTAGGTCTCGCAGTCAAGCACACTTCTACCTTTGCGCTCTACATACGGTTTCTGACCGTATTGAGTGTACCTTTGAACGCCTCCGTTACCTTTTAGGAGGCGACCGCCCCAGTCAAACTACCCACCACGCACTGTCTCCCCGCCGGATAACGGCGGCAGGTTAGAAACTCAACATACCAAGGGTGGTATTTCAAGGTTGACTCCTTCAAGGCTAGCGCCTTGATCTCACTGTCTCCCACCTATCCTACACATGTTAGGCCAAGTTCCAATACGAAGTTGTAGTAAAGCTCCATGGGGTCTTTTCGTCTTGATGCGGGTACCCAGCGTTTTCACTGGGACCATAATTTCACCGAGTCCAATGTTGAGACAGTTGAGAGATCATTGCGCCTTTCGTGCAGGTCAGTATTTAGCCGACAAGGAATTTCGCTACCTTAGGACCGTTATAGTTACGGCCGCCGTTCACCCGGGCTTCATTTCAACGCTTCGCTAAAGCTAACGCATCCACTTAACCTTCGGGCACTGGGCAGGCTTCACCCCCTATACATCACCTTGCGGTTTAGCAGAGAGCTGTGTTTTTGATAAACAGTTGCCCCTCACAATTTACTGTGGCCAACTTGTTACAGTTGGCACCCCTTTTCGCGAACTTACGGGGTTAATTTGCAGAGTTCCTTAACATTGGTTTTCTCGCTCGCCTTAGAATACTCATCTTGGGAACGTGTGTCCGTTCTCGGTACAGGTACCCTGTTATTTAAACGTTTAGAAGCTTTTCTTGGAAGTATGAAATCACACAATTGAGTCCTAAGACCTATGCATCATAGCTCCCGGTATTAGAATACGCATTTAACTATATTCACCAGTTACTATTTACCCCTAAATCCATTAATAGGTAGTGTTATCCTTCTCCGTTACTCCATCACTATAACAAGGTAGTACAGGAATATTAACCTGTTGTCCATCAGATACGCTTTTCAGCCTCTCCTTAGGTCCTGACTAACCCTGGGTGGACGAACCTTCCCCAGGAAACCTTTCCCAATAGGCGTCGTAGATTCTCACTACGAATCGTTACTCATACCGGCATTCTCACTTCTTAACGCTCCACCAGTCCTCACGGTCTGACTTCTCCGCATTAAGAACGCTCCTCTAACGTACTTTTGTACCCGTGGCTTCGGTATTATGTTTTACTCCCGTTACATTATTGGCGCAAGATCTCTTGACTAGTGAGCTATTACGCACTCTTTAAAGGGTGGCTGCTTCTAAGCCAACCTCCTAGTTGTTTATGAAATCTCACAACCTTTCTGACTTAACATAATTTTGGGACCTTAGCCGACGATCTGGGTTGTTGCCCTCGCGAGCCGGGACGTTAGCACCCCGGTTCCGACTGCATGATAATACACAATGGTATTCGGAGTTTGATTATAGTCAGTACCGCTAGGCGCGGCCATTCCATATTCAGTGCTCTACCACCAAAGTTTAACATCACACGCTAGCCCTAAAGCTATTTCGAGGAGAACCAGCTATCTCCAAGTTCGATTGGAATTTCTCCGCTATTCACAAGTCATCCGGGCACTTTTCAGCGTACTACGGTTCGGCCCTCCACTTGGTATTACCCAAGCTTCAGCCTGCTCATGAATAGATCACCTGGTTTCGGGTATATATCAACATACTAAACGCCCTATTAAGACTCGATTTCTCTACGGCTCCGCTTTTTTCTGCTTAACCTTGCATGTTAACATAACTCGCCGGTCCATACTGCAAGATGTACGCCATCAGCCATTAACGGCCTCTGACTAATTGTAAGTAAGTGGTTTCAGATTCTATTTCACTCCCCTCCCGGGGTTCTTTTCACCTTTCCCTCACGGTACTAGTTCACTATCGGTGTCTGATTAGTATTTAGCCTTACCAGATGGTCCTGGCGGATTCAGACAGGGTTTCACGTGCCCCGCCCTACTCAGGATACTATCAAAAGTTTTTGTTATTTCGCATACGGGAGTCTCACCCTCTATGCTATAGTTTCCCAACTATTTCTGCTATAACAAAAATTTGTGACTTTATGTAGATAGTCCTACAACCCCACCCGAAGGTGGTTTGGGCTCTTCCAAGTTCGCTCGCCGCTACTAATGGAATCATTATTTATTTTCTTTTCCTGTTGCTACTAAGATGTTTCAGTTCACAACGTGTCTCGCATTCAAGACTATTTTATTCATCTTGAAGCAGTTAGACATTACTCTAACTAGGTTCCCCCATTCGGAAATCCCCGTATCGTAGCTCATATCCAGCTCCACGAGGCTTATCGCAGGTAATCACGTCCTTCATCGACTTCCAGACCCAAGGCATCCACCACTCACTCTTACTTATTTAAAAGTTCAATATTTACCTATTGTTGTTGATGTATTCAAAGACATTTTAATAAATTATTTTTAAAATAATTACTCGGTAATCACAAAACAAATTGACTAATTTATTTTATTGATGTCGTTGTTATATTAATTTATCTTTACTATTCAGTTTTCAAAGAACATTGAGAGAAGTTCTCTCAAAACTAGATATACTTGTTGGGTTATCTCAACCATGACATTAAATAAGAAATGATAACCTTATGTAATAATTGGTAATTGTTACTAAAGTAAATTGTAACTTAATGTACTCCGTAGAAAGGAGGTAATCCATCCCCACGTTCTCGTAGGGATACCTTGTTACGACTTCACCCCAGTCACCGGCCCTGCCTTAGGCAGTTGTCTCCGTAGTTAACAAAACCGACTTCGGGCATTACCAGCTCCCATGGTGTGACGGGCGGTGTGTACAAGACCCGAGAACGTATTCACCGTAGCGTAGCTGATCTACGATTACTAGCGATTCCGACTTCATGTAGTCGAGTTGCAGACTACAATCCGAACTGAGAATAGTTTTTTGAGATTTGCTTGATGTCACCATGTTGCTTCTCTTTGTACTATCCATTGTAGCACGTGTGTTGCCCCACTCGTAAGAGGCATGATGATTTGACGTCGTCCCCACCTTCCTCCCAATTACTCGGGCAGTCTCCCTAAAAAATTAACTAAGGACAAGGGTTGCGCTCGTTGCAGGACTTAACCGAACATCTCACGACACGAGCTGACGACAACCATGCACCATCTGTCATTCTGTTAACCTCTGCTATATCTCTATAGCTTTGCAGAAGATGTCAAGAGTGGGTAAGGTTCTACGCGTATCTTCAAATTAAACCACATGCTCCACCGCTTGTGCGGATCCCCGTCAATTCCTTTAAGTTTCACTCTTGCGAGCATACTACTCAGGCGGATGATTTAATGCGTTAGCTGCGCCGATAGACCTCTCTATCAGCTAATCATCATCGTTTACAGCGTGGACTACCAGGGTATCTAATCCTGTTTGCTCCCCACGCTTTCGTCTCTCAGTGTCAATATGTGCCCAGTTAGCTGCCTTCGCCAAATTGGTGTTCTTCCTAATATCTACGCATTTCACCGCTTCACTAGGAATTCCGCTAACCTCTACACAATTCTAGCATGCCAGTATCCAACGCAATTTGGGGTTGAGCCCCAAGTTTTCACGCCAGACTTAACATACAACCTACAGACGCTTTACGCCCAATAATTCCGGATAACGCTTGCAACCTATGTATTACCGCGGCTGCTGGCACATAGTTAGCCGTTGCTTTCTGACAAGGTACCGTCAAGGCACTAGCATTTCCTCTAATGCTTTTTCTTCCCTTATAACAGCAGTTTACAACCCGAAGGCCGTCATCCTGCACGCTGTGTCGCTCCATCAGACTTTCGTCCATTGTGGAAAATTCCCTACTGCTGCCTCCCGTAGGAGTCTGGGCCGTATCTCAGTCCCAGTGTGGCGGATCAGTCTCTCAACCCCGCTAAACATCATTGCCTTGGTAAGCCATTACCTTACCAACTAGCTAATGTTCCGCACCCCAATCTCTTAGTGAAGCTTTAAGGCTTCTTTTATATATAAGTCATGCGACTTATATAAGTATCCGGTATTAGCGATAATTTCTCACCGTTATCCCAATCTAAGAGGTATGTTAAGTACGTGTTACTCACCCATTCGCCGCTAAGTTCTAATGAACTTCGCTCGACATGCATGTATTAGGCACACAGCCAGCGTTCATCCTGAGCCAGGATCAAACTCTCGAAAAAATTGACTGTCATGTTTTGTGTATATCTAGTTTTCAAAGAACTTCATGCTGCTTTTTTAAAAAGCGCAAGAATATTATAATACAAAAAAAATAAAAACCAAAATATTTTTTTAATAAATTTTTAAATCAAATAAGTTGATCTTCTTTATCTTGTGTTTTTTTCTCGCAAGACCATTTTTAGTTAGTTCTATTACAACACCATTAAATTGTGTGTTGTTTGAACTAACATAAAATTTCTCGCGTGATTCTGGGTTAACTATCTTATTTCTAACTTCTTCAAATCTTGCGCCAATTGCACAATCAATAGGTCCAGTCATTCCAACATCAGTTATATATGCTGTTCCATTAGGCAATAAATGAGCATCGTTTGTTTGCACATGAGTATGTGTGCCTACTACTACATCTACTTTACCATCAACATGTAAACCAAAGATATATTTTTCACTCGTTGTTTCTCCATGGAAATCAACTAAGTGAAAATCACTTTGGTCTTTGCTTTTTAAAAGATTATCAATTGATTCTAAAAATGAATTAGAACTTGATTCTAACCAAGGGTGGCGCAACTCATTAAAAGTTTGACCCATTATAGAAGTAATTCTTAAAGAAAAATTATTAATATTGATAACTTGGGTTCCTTGCCCTGGATATGAATTATTAATATTATATGGCCTAGCAATATCGTTATTATTAATTATATTATATATATCATCGTTAGCTCATACATGATTCCCCATTGTAAAAAAATCAATTCCTGCTTTTTTTAAACGAATGTAGTCAAGCTCATTAAGCCCTTTACGACCAGTAATGTTTTCTCCTTGTGCAATTATGTAATCAGCTTTATACTTATTTTTAATTTTGCCTAAATATTTTTCAATCGTAATAATGCCTGGTAAGCCAAAAATATCACCAATAAATAAAACAGTTAGTTTTTTCTTTTTTTGCATAATAATAATGATATTACATTTATCATAAAATAAAAAAGAGAAAATTCTCTTTTTTATGTTTGAATATTTTCGATTGCTAAAAGGATTTTTTCTTTAATATGTTCATTTTCTTTAATATAATCTTTGGCGTTTTTTTTGCCTTGGGCTACATTGTTTCCTTCATAACTATACCAAGCACCTTTTTTTTCAAAGATTTTTTTATCAACTGCAATATCGACAAGTTCCCCATATTTATCAATCCCTTCACTAAAAGCAAGTTCAGTTTGCGCAGACTTATAAGGAGGAGCTAACTTATTTTTAACAATTTTAAATTTTATTTCATTTCCTGAAATCTCTTTGTCACCTGTAATTTGTGTACCTTTACGAACTTCAATTCTAATGCTTGCATAAAACTTTAAAGCTCGTCCGCCAGGTGTTGTTTCTGGATTCCCAAAAATAACTCCTACTTTTTCTCGAATTTGGTTAATAAAAATAATGGTTGTTTTGTTTTTATTTAAATTTCCAGTAATCTTTCTTAAAGCTTTAGACATTAATCTTGCTTGTGCACCAATTTGTTGATCATTCATTTCTCCATTTAATTCAGCAAGTGGAACTAATGCAGCAACACTATCAACTACAATTAAGTCAATATTGCCAAGTCTTGCTAAAATATCAACAATTTCTAAAGCTTGTTCTCCCGAATCAGGTTGCGATAAAATTAAATTATCAGTGTTAACCCCTAACTTGCTTGCAAAAATAGGATCAATGGAATGCTCTGCATCAATAAATGCGGCTATTCCTCCTTTTTTTTGTACCTCAGCAATTGCGTGTAATGATAAAGTAGTTTTCCCTGAACCTTCTGGTCCATAAATTTCAATAATTCGTCCTTTAGGGTAACCACCAATTCCTAAAATATTATCTAAGATATAACTTCCGCTATGGAAAGTTTCTACAGTTGCATCTTGTACATCTCCCAATAACATAATTGACTCTTTGCCAAATTTTTTTTCTATTTGTGAGATTGCACTTTTAATAATTGATTTATTATTTAAGTTAATTGTTGTTTCTTCGGCCATTTTACCTCCGAAGTATAGTTAAATTCTGCTTCCTTTACAAACCAAAAAAGAACAAATTAAATTTTGAAACTTGTTTTAGTCACTTTATTTAAAGAATCTTGCCCATGCAGTTCTTTAAATTTTAAAACTGCTTGTTTTACACTTGTATTTGCACCCAATGGAAAAGCAAAATTTCATTCCTTAGTTTGTTTTTCCATATATTCAATTAAATAAGCCCTGGCTATAATTGAGGCACAAGCTACTGATAAACATTTACTTTCTGCTTTTTCTTCTAAATATATTTTATTATAGATTTGACAAATCTCTTGAAAACTTTCAATGAATAAAAACCTATTAGAATATTTTTCAATTGCTTTTATAGTTGAATATTTGTCAATTAAAATTTCTTTATTAGCGATCTTATACTTTTTATCAAAATTTAGAATTGCATTAGCATGAGCAAAAAATTTAATTTCATTAGCATTAAATTTCTTGTTTACCATTGTGTTGTACCCTTGTTGTGATAAAACATATACAGCGTGCGGTATTTTACTTTTTAATTCTTGAGCAATTTCTTTGATTTTGTTTTCTGAAAGCAATTTAGAATCTTTAACTCCTAAATCTACTGCTCATTGGTGCATTTCTTTTGGTAATAATGCACCGCAAGCAATTAAAGGAGTAAAGTAATCGCCTACCCCTGTTTCATCAATACCTAAAATATTCTTATTTAAATTCTTTGGTAATGATTCAACAAATTTCACTATTCTTCCTCAAACTGACGAATTCTTTTTCTTTTCTCATTTGCTTTATTTATTTCTGCTTGTGGATTATCTAAGAATTTATTAATATATCATCCAACTCCACCTTCTTTATTGGTTTTATTAATGCGTACATTGGCATATCTTTTAACGTCCTTTGGAGCGTTACCCATAGCTACTGAAACATTAGCAATCTTAAACATTGGAACATCGTTAAACCCATCTCCAAGAGCTACAATATTTTCTGTTTTAATATCATAATATCTTGTTAAAACACTTAATGCCTTTCCTTTGTTAGCTACTATATTAGTAATATCAAATACCGGGCTTAATCCTTCGCCTTTTGACCAATATGAAAACTCAGCTAAATCACCGTAGCGAGCTTTTAAATAACATCTTAATGACTCAACATCAGTATCTTTTTTAACATCAAATAAAATTCCTGTAGGCATTAATGGAATTTTATAAAAATCTAAGCCGAATTTTAATTTTGGTGCACTTGAAAAACCAAATACTTTTTCTAAATCTTCATCTCTTTTTTCGAGCTGTACTCAATCTGGACCTTCAATTGCTATATTTGTAATTTCTTTTTGAACTCTTTTATCGCCTAAAATGTATAAAGCTTCATTTAGATTTAAATATTTAATATGTGGAATAAAAGTTTTGTCATTTGGGTTATGAATATGAGCCCCATTAAAGTTTGATACAACTGTATCTAAACCAAGAGTTTCATAAATTCGTTGTGTACTTCTTCAAGGACGCCCTGTTAAAATACAAACAATATGTCCTTCTTCTTTTGCTCTTTTAATAGCAGACATAGTTAAATCATGAATTTCTCCAGTTGCACTAGAGAATAGTGTAGTACCATCTAAATCTATGGCAAATAAATATCTTTCTTTTTGCATAATTCTCCTTAAAGATAAATAATTCACCTATTAAATTGTAATAAGTGTCTAAATATAATTTTATCACATCCGGGGTATTTTACAAGCAATGCAAAGAAATGATTTTAAAATAATGACATTTGGTCTCTCTCACTTAAACCTTCTAAAACACCAAGTCGCTCCATTTCACCAAATAAAGTTGCGTTCACTCCACTACGCTTTTTAAAATCTTCTTTGGTTTGAAAAGCCATTTGGTTTCTAGCTTGAACAATCTTACTCGCCACCGAATCACCAAGACCTTTAATTGCACTGAAAGGTGCAATTAAGGAATTTTGGTTGTAGTCAATTACTCATTCTGATTCTAAGGATAAGTTTAAATCAATATTTAGAAAACCAAATCCTCTAGCATACATTTCCCTAGCTATTTCTAAAGTCGAATAAAGAGCTTTTTCGTTGACACTTTTATCTTTTTTGTCTTTAAGTTCTTCTAGCTTGGCTAAAACTTTGTTTTTTTCGATTAAAATCTCAATATCAAATTCACTTAATCTAGTTGTAAAAAATGTTGCATAATATTCTAAAGGTTTATAAAGTTTAAATCAAGCAATTCTTCAAGCCATTAAAACATATGCAGTAGCATGTGCCCTAGGAAACATATATTTAATTAAGTTCATGCTTTTAATTGACCATTCTGGAACATTCTTACTTCTTAATAATTCTTCATCTTTTGTACTTAATCCCTTACCTTTACGTACATTCTCCATAATATTAAATGAATCAAGGTTTGAGACTCCATGTTTAATTAAAAAATACATAATATCATCACGACAGGAAATAACATCAGAGAGTGTCATTTTTTCTTTAATAATTAAATCTTCAGCATTCCCAGTTCATACATCTGTTCCATGCGAAAGTCCTGAAATAGCAATTAAATCTGCAAAACTTTGAGGTTTTGCGCTCGTGAGCATTCTACGCACAAAATCCGTACCAAATTCAGGAATTCCATGGGCACCTGTTGTTTCTCCACCAATATCTGAAGGTTTAATGTTTAATTCTTTTGGTGAAGTAAATAAAGATATAACCCTTGGGTCTTTTGAAGGAATATCTTTTTTTACATCTAATCCAGTTAATCTTTCAAGCATTCTAATTGCTGTTGGGTCAACATGTCCTAGTAAATCTAATTTTAAAACATTATCATGAATCGCATGGAAATCAAAGTGAGTTGTTTTTCAATCACTATCTTCATCATTAGCAGGGAAGTTAATTGGGGTAAAATCTTCAACATCTAATTCTTTGGGAATAATAATAATTCCCCCTGGGTGTTGACCTGTTGTTCTTTTAACATCAATTATTTTTGAAGAAACATAATCGATGTAATCAGAAGTGTATTTCCAATGGTATTTTTCAACCGCGGCTACTACATATCCATATGCAGTTTTTTCTTGAATGCTTGAAATAGTTCCGGCTCTAAAAGTACTATTTTTTCCAAATAAATTTCTAACTTCAGCGTGAATAATCGGTTGGTAATCTCCAGAAAAGTTTAAATCAATATCAGGAACTTTATCAGCATTAAAACCTAAAAATGTTTCAAAAGGAATTGAATGTCCATCTTTATTAAGCATTTCTCCGCATTTAGGACAACTTTTGTCATCTAAATCAAACCCAGAAGAAGTAGGTGGGTTTACTACCATTTCAAAGTATTTACACTTAGAACAAATATAATGAGGTTCTAATGGATTAATTTCAGTTATTCCTGAAAGAGTTGCAACCAATGACGAACCAACCGAACCTCTACTTCCAACTAAATAACCATCTTCATTTGATTTTTTTACTAAAATATGTGATATTCAATAAATAACATGAAAGCCATATTTAATAATGGGATCTAGTTCTTTATTAATTCGTTGCAAAATAACTTCTGGTAAAGTTTCACCATATTTTTCCTTTGCTGTTTTAAAAACAAGTTCAGGTAACTTTTCTTTAGAATTATCAAAAGTTGGGGTATACAACTTATCTTTAATTACTTGAATATTATTGTCAATCATATTGTCCAAGTAATTAGTATTTTTAACTACAATTTCATCAATTAAATTTGAGTCTTGTAAAAATACAAATTTTTCTTTCATTTCTTGGGTTGTTAAAAAACTTAGGTTCGGAATCACTAATTTATTAGGGTCTTTATAACTAAATAAAAAGTGGTCTACTCCACCAATTCCTTTTGAATAAACTAATGATTTATAAAAAACTTGGTCAGAAGCTTTTTCAAACCTGACATCTCCAATAGCAATAATAGTTTTATTTTTCTCTTTTGCTTTTTTAATTAAATCTTTTAATAAAAATTCAATGTCTTCTTTAGTATAATCACCTGTTGAAGTTTTATGTCAAAAAGCTTCTGAATGGGGCAATTCAATATAGTCAAATCTTTTAATTAATTGATTTATTTCTAAATCAGATGAATACAATAGGGCATCAATTAGCGGACTTTTTAAACCACCTGATCCATAAAGTAAATTTTCTGATTTGGGTAAATCATTTCAAAATAATTTAGGCCCATTAAAGTGACGCTCTGTTGAAGCTAGTGAAACTAGTTTAAAGAGTTCTTTTAGCCCTGCTTGATTTTTAGCAATTACACTAATTTGACTATTGCTAGTATTAATCCTTTTAAAATAATCATTTCCATTAGGCAAGTATTTTGATAAGGACTCAAAATCAAAGACTTGTTCATTTTTTAAAAAATCAAAAGCTTTTAACATTGCATTAGCTAAAACAAATGCGTCATAATCTGCTCGGTGAGCTACATCAGAGTTATAATTAACTCCCATTGCATTAGCAAAATCTCCTAACTTATGCTTCTTAGAATAAGGTGAAACACACCTTGAAATCATTAAGGAATCTATATAAACAGTATTTGGCAATGGTTTATTGTGATCAATAAATTTTTGCACAATAAAATTCATATCAAAATTTGCATTGTGAGCAATTGCAGTTTTATTATTTAAAATATTATAAATTTTATCCAATGCTTCACTAATTTCTAAACCATCTTTTGCAAGCATTTGATCAGTAATGTTGGTAAAAGATACCGTAAATTTACTTAATGGCTTAGTTGCTTTAATAAAGAATTGAATTTCTTCAGTAATTATTCCTTTGTGAATTATTGAAGCACCAAATTCAATAATTTCTCCAAGTTTTGATGAAAGACTAGTTGTTTCAATATCAAAAACTACATATGTTTCATCTAAAATATTTTTATTTTGAAAATCAGTTAAAAAGATTTTATTGCTTTGTTCAAGTACATCAAATGAAACACCATAAATTGGTTTAATACCAGCTTTTTTTGCTGCTTGAGCAAACTTAGGATATGCTTGGCAGCTAGTTGAATCTAAAATTGCAACAGATTTATGACCAAAATCTTTAGCAATTGTGACAATTTGCTCAGCATCTAAAATCCCATCCATTGCATTCATTTTGCTTTTAGCATTAAATTCAATTCGCTTTTCTTGTGATAAATCTTTTATAACTTGATCAACAGGTATATCAACAAGTTCAATTTTATCAACACGTACATTCTTAGTTTTCTGATGCTTGTTATTATTATTTTTAGGATTGAAAAGACCCTGAACTTTTACATAACTTCCTAATTTAATTAATTCTTGATCTGTTTCTTGATTCACAAAATGAACTAATGAAATAGCATCTTTTTCATTAGTTATTTTATACCTATGAATTTTTATATTTTCTCTTTTAAATAATTCATTTTTATAAATAGTTCCAAAAAAACAAATAGGTAAATTTTCAAAATCGCTATAGTCCTTTAATTTGTCTAATTCAATTAAACGATAAGTACGGTTAAAATTATTACTAAATTGTTTCTTGGCACTTTTTTGAAACTTATCTACACTAATTTCTCGCTTCTTTAATAAATCATATTGCTCATTAATAAAGTTTTGATCATTTGGTATTTGTGTAGTATTAATTTGGTCTAAAATCGCTTCTACCACCACTTTATTAAAACCAAAGCGAGCTAAATTAATATTTAAAAAATTAGCAGCAAAGTTAAAGTCTTTTTCTAGTTCAAAATCTGCATACTTTAAAATTCACTTCTTTTTTTCACTACTGTAATAAATATCATTATTTTTATTTATTAAAGGAATTATTTCTTTAAAAGAATTAAACGCACTTAGAAAATAGTAAATATAATCTTTAAATATCTCTTGTTCTTGGTAATAGTTTTGCACTTCATACGATAATTTAGAAAATAAGTTTTTACTTTGCTCTATTTGGTAAATAAATTGTAAAAATTGTCTTGCGTCTGGGGCTTTTTTTAATAAAATTGTTCCACTAATTAGTCCGTTATCTCTTCAATCATTAATAATCGAAACGTCCTGTAAAGTCGATAAAAAAGGTAATTTAATACCTTTAGCTAATTTATCAAAAGCTTTGTTGCTATAATTCATCTTAAAACTCCTAAATTACTGTTGAAAGTATAAAGAATAAAGTAAATACGAATGCAATGCTATCTAAACGATCTAAAATTCCACCATGTCCTTTTAAAATATTTGAAAAATCTTTAATACCCATTCTTCTTTTTAAATATGAAAAATATAAATCACCTGTTAGAGCAAAAAAAGGAGCTAAGATTGTAAAATTAGTTATTCCAATAATTCTTGAATAATATCCAGGAATTTTTAAACTATGCACTATACCGCTAATAAAGTCAGTATTAATGTGTAAATTTTCTTGATCATTTGCTTTAAAACCATAATAATAAATAACAGAGAAAAGTATAATTACTAAGATACCAGCACTAATTCCAACAATTGCTCCTTCAATAGTTTTTTTAGGACTAATTGCAGGCGCTAACTTACGTTTGAATAATTTATGCCCAAAGGTCATTCCCCCAAAAAACCCACCTATATCGTGTGCTACTGCAATTGAGAAACAAAGAATTATAAAATAAAGACCATCACGCATCGCATTTAATGCTGCATATGTTTTAAACATAGCAAGTATAATTAAATATGTTATAAAATAAAGTAAATAATTAATAAAAAAGTTTTTATATAAAATTTGATTCTTTTCTTTTAATAATAAGATTAAACGAATAATTGGAAAACTAAGAATTGGTAAAATTAAAAATACTCCTGTCCACCAATCAAAGGCCATATCTTGAATCACCATTTTAGCCGTAAAATAAACATGAATCCAAGGATTAGTTTCGCCTCTATCCTCAAAGTTAACAGCTGTATATAGGCTTCTTCAATATGGTATAGCTAAAGTCATAATAATAGCTTGAATTATGGCTGCTTTTTTATTTTGTAAAAAAGTATAGCTCAACTCATACCAAACCCAAAACCCAATTAATGCAATTGTTATTGATGAAATAACATAAAGTGCATTTACTACTTCTTTTCCGTAATTTATTGAATGGTAAAATGAAAACCTATGTAATGCTAATAGTGCTGCTAAAGCAATTAGCATTAATATACCAGGTACAACTCTATTTTTCAATAATGTATTTTTATTCTTTTGTACTATATTCATACAAATATTATAATAAAAATAATTTAAAAATGCACTTAATAGGTATTTATATCTAAATTTTTTTTAATTATATAAAACAAACTCCAACGTTAAATTATTTTAAAAATGATTTCTTATATTCCTTGTTATATCAATCTATGATTCTTTTATAAAAGAGTAACTATACTTTCCTTTAATGCTATAAATATTATTAAATATTATTTATTTTGGTGCACTAAAAAACCAAGTAGGATTATAAGGAACAATATCTTCCACTACAGCTCACCTTTAGTATCTTGCAAAATATTTATTATAGTTTTTCTTAGCCAAAAATGTAATAAAGAAATTTACCAAATAAATAGATGAAGTTTTATGCCTGTTCAAATAAATATATAAATTACTTTTATTTCTAGTATTATCTTGTAAATTATCACTAAATTTCCTGTCATAAAGAATTTTTGCAATACTAGTTTTTGTTTCCAGAAGATAATTTTAAGTGTTACCTTATTTCTCTACTTGTATTAGTGAACAAAAAAGGTAATTAATGGAATTAAGTTACTTGAAACTATAATTTAAACTTTTTTAGTTTTTTTTAATAATTGTCCTTTGGTTTAATTATAGTGTAATATAAACTTAGTTTATATTAAAAAATATTCATGAATGACTCATGAATATTTTTTCATTAACAAAATTATTTTTCTAAATTATAAAATGATTTAGCACCTTCGAATTTTGCTGAAGAACATAATTCTTGTTCGATAGTTAATAAGCGGTTATATTTAGCAATACGGTCTGTTCTTGACATTGAACCAGTTTTAATTTGACCAGCATTCATAGCTACTGCAATATCAGCAATAGTTGTATCTTCAGTTTCCCCTGAACGGTGTGAAACAACTGCCGTCATATTAGCTTTTTGAGCCATTTGGATAGCATCAAATGTTTCAGTTAATGAACCAATTTGATTTACTTTAATTAAAATTGAGTTCATTGATTTCTCTTCAATAGCACGTTTTAAAATT